>CAYXBB010000024.1:12340-27098 GCA_964463285.1 uncultured Syntrophomonadaceae bacterium
ACCCCGCCCCTACAATTCTACACTATTTGAAAAATAGTCCTTAACCGTATCTGCCTCGTTTGACGGGCGGGGATGGAACCCCGCCCCTACCAATTCTACACTATTTGAAAAATAGTCCTTAACCGTCTACCCCGTTTGACGGGCGGGGATGGAACCCCGCCCCTACCAATTCTACACTATTTGAAAAATAGTCCTTAACCGTCTGCCTCGTTTGACGGGCGGGGATGGAACCCCGCCCCTACAATTCTAAAATTAATGGGCCCCGTCCCTACAACGCCGAAATAATGTAGGGGGCGGTTTCCATGCCGCCCCAATATTTTCGAACAGGGCAGGCAGCTACATGTGTTTTTTCCGGTGCCTCTCAAAAGCCCCCCTTCCTAAAGAGGGGCTGGGGAGGTTTTACTCGTGGGTCTCCACATCGTGGGCTCCATGATCCCTTAAAATAGAGGCTGCTTGTTCCACCTTTTCAGAAGAGGATTTCAAGGTAACCAGGATGGAGCCCTGGCGAACCTCTTCCTCATAATGTTCTCCCCGATCCGGTGGAATGCCGAAATCGATCAATCCCCCGGCGATGCCCCCGCTAACCACCCCGGTAAGTCCCGCCGCCAGGGGCCCGGCGGCAATTATGGGGCCGATCCCCGGAATAAGCAGCGCCCCGGCACCGACCAGCAAGCCGGCCAGCCCTCCCAGCGCACCACCGGTTACGCTGCCGGTAGTAAGATCGTGACCTTCCATCCCGCCTCCTGTGCCTTCACTATCCCGGGCTACCAGCGATATCTCTTGCTCAAACCCCTGGGATTTTAACTCCTGGATTGCGCTTTCTGCACTATCTTGTTCATCAAATACACCAATTACTACCTTGCTCATTTTGTTTCCTCCTCAGCTTGATACTAGGAGTTAATATCTCCCCGGGAAGGAGTTTCTATACGGTACAGGAGGCGGCAGGCCGGAAACAGAGGACAAGAAACACCAGGCCTCGTAAGCGGGATTCTATCCACTCGTCAAACGGGTACAGATCCAATTAAGGGGCCGGCCAGCCCGTAAGGCGATGTTAAATTGTAGGGGCGGGGTTCCATCCCCGCTCGTTCATCAAAACCGCTCCTTGTTTAACTCACACCCTGGCGGTTACGATTTTTTTTTGGGCAGATCAATGATAATAGCGTCTTTACCGATCTTGATTATCGCCGGCCAAGGGATGGATATTTCTTCACTGTACCCCAATCCTAGGATACCGCCGCTCCCCGGTAACAGCAGCGAATGTATTTTTCCGGTGCCTTCATCAATAACCAGATCTGTTTTTCCGGCGGGGCCCCAAAAGCTGCCCTCGTTTATATCCACCAGCTCCTTGCGCCAGAGCTCACTCAGTCTCAATCGGTACTCCCCCTTTAATCAATTCCGGTATGTCCGAACCCGCCCGGGCCCCTTTCGGTGGACGGCAGTTCCGGCACCGACTGCCAGCTTATCCGAAACACCGGTGATAACACCAGTTGGGCAATCCGGTCTCCACGGTGAATTGAGAATGGTTCCGGCCCCAAATTAATCAGGATCACCTTTATTTCTCCCCGGTAATCGGAATCAACAGTACCGGGAGAATTTAATACACTTATCCCATTTTGGGCGGCCAGGCCACTGCGGGGACGAACCTGAAGCTCATATCCCGCGGGAACGGCAACTGCCAGGCCGGTAGGAATAACCTGTATCTTTCCCGGCGGGATAATCACTGTTTCGACTACCGCCGCCAGCAAATCCATTCCCGCCGCCCCTCCGGTCATGTAGCATGGCAAGGGCAGATCCCCGGCATGTTTCATAACTTTAACCGCTATTGTATTCTTAGCCATGAATTCATTCCTCCATACTCTGCATAAATATTGAAACTTCAATCCTCCCGCTCCAGCAGGCTGTTTTAATCAGCAGCACCCGATCCCGGTTGTTGCGGAATTTGAAATCCAGGTAATCCGAAACTGTGGCATCTTTACCCGGTGGAACATACCCCACCGGCTGGCTGTGGGGATACCGCTCCACTACCTCCAGGCCCGCCTCCAGAACCGCATTATATAAGGTGGAAGAAACCTGGCATATTCCTCCGCCCAAACCGGGCACTACTGATCCACCCACGATAACGGGGGCCAGTTCGTATCCCCTCTCCACGGTTTGCGGTCCTATCGCCCGGTTAAATGAAAACAGCTCTCCCGGAAATAGCAGGTAATTATTGATGGCGGCAGCAGCCAGCTCGATATTGGTATTTCTTCCTCCTCCGCCGCTATAGATAGTATAGAATATACTAATCTGTTGAGTAATCTGTTCAAAGAGGCCGGCAGTAATCTCGGGATCAAGCTCTACCAAATCCGGCAACACCGTACTTCCCCCGGGAGCCTTCATCACCCTCTGCAAGGTAGATTCTCTATCGATCTGGACTCCGTATACCTCCGGCACCAGCTGATCGGTCCAGGGATCCAGGTAGGCATTTCGCGGTCTTCTGAATACCTCGTCGGAAAGACCGTCGATTATTTTTTCGATTTCCGGCTTGGACAGCCCTTCCACGGCGATCCCTTCCAGTATAACCCCCGGGGCAGCCTTCCCCTGCAATCGCATCATATACTCTACAACTCCCGCCCACCAGCATAACAGGCAGATAATGACTACCAGCAAGGGCCCGCCCCACTGCTTGAAATTCTTTTTAAATTCAGCCTTCAGTACCACAAAAAACCTCCGGGCTCAAGAGCTCCCTCAGGGTAACTACCTTTAATCCTTGCCGGTTTATCAGCGGCAGGACCTGCGCTAAAAATTCTACTGTTTCTCCGGTAGGATGCATTAAAATAATAGCCCCCGGAGAGAGGCCTTCCATGATTTTGTTTTTCATCGCCTCCACCCCCGGTTTGCTCCAATCCACTGTATCCAGTGTCCATAACAGCATCCGCATGTTATGCCGCGATACCACCTCCAAAGTTAAGGGGTTATATTCCCCTTTATGGGGTGTAAAGTACCGGGGGTACTCTCCGGTAGCTTCGAAAATGATTTCGCTGGTTTTTCTAAGCGACAGGGCCATCTCCTCAGCTGTAAGATCCGGAAAAACCTCCGTATCCGAATAGCCGTGGCTGGCCAGCTCGTGCCCACCGTCATAGATCATTTGAAGCAGATCCGGGTTTTTTTCCGCCCAGCGGCCGGTAAGAAAAAACGTTCCACCGGCCCGCATCGTTTCCAGCACGCCCAGCATAGGCTGCAGGGAATCGTCCCGATTCCAGGCTACATTGATCATCAGCCCCACTGCCGGCCGGCGAAGGTTACCTTTATATATAAAAAGCGAAGGATAGTCTTCCAGTCGCCGGGCAGGTGGTATCTGCCGGTATAGCGGCTCTATGGTAGCTCCGCGGGGAGCAGACATAATCCGGTCAAGGATCAGTTGCTGATCCAACTCTATACCGTTTAACCCTGGGATAATAGCCCCGGTTGCCGCTTCCGGCTCCGCGTTTACCGGCTCTCTACCCTCCTCCCGGGCAGCCCCGGCCACTATCAGTGCCACCTCTTCTTTTAAAAGCCCGCCCAAATCTTCTCCCCTGAAATTCACTCCGGCCTTTACCCCGTTAAAATAACGGTATATCGGATCATAATAGTGATAGCTCAATAACGCCGCCAGCACCAGCAGCCCTGCTATTGCTCCGGCCAGGTGCAGCCGTTTCCAGTTGCGGTTAGAAGTTCTCATGCCTTTTAGCCGTTTACCCAAAATATTCGCACCGCCTTGATTAAAACAATAACCGGGATGCGGTCACCAGCTCATAGCCCTGCTTTTGCAAAGAGGCAATAATTTCAGGAAGTGCCCCGGTAAGCGACGGTGATCCCACCCGGAAAGAAATTATAGCCCCTCCGCGCGCTTTATCCAAAACCTGCCGGGAAAGAGCGGAACAATCCTCGCTTAGCCAATCATAGGATTCCACTGTCCACAGCACCAAAGAACAGTTTTCCTCCCGGGCCACCTTTTGCACCAGGCCGCTGTACTCTCCCCGGGGAGGCCTAAACAGACAGGGCTGGTATTCCAACTGTTCCCGGGACAGCCGATTAAAACCGCCGATCTCCCGGCTTAATGAATTTTCATCCAGATATAGTAAGGGAGTGCTGGAAACCGATCGATTCCCTATCTCGTGGCCCCCAAGGAGTATTTCCCGGGCAGCCTCCGGGTTAAGCTTTAACCAGGCACCGGATATAAAAAAGGTTGCTTTAACCTCTTTTTGGTTAAGTATTTCTAAAATTTCCGGCAACCCCCGGCTACTCCAGAGGGTGTTAAAAGTAAGTGCTATCTGACCGGGCCGGTCCCCGGCAAAATATGTAGCCCGGTCAGACTTGTGAACATAACCGAGTGTTAGCACCGGCAACGCAATCACCAGTGAGATGATCAGCACCCGCCAGGTGAGTTTCCTGGGAAAACCCATAATTTTGCACCCTTGAACCCGTTTATAACATACTTATGCTAACCCAAAACTGCTTATTCGAAAGGAAAACTCAAAAGGTGGGCATAAAAAAACCCTAGTTGCCTAGGGTTCCCGGTTGCCTAGAATTTCCGTTTCCGGTAAGGCGGCCGCCGGCGATCATTATCTTGAAAATCAGGTGGTTTTTCCAAGGCCTCTTTACGGGAAAGATTGATCCGTCCTTTATCATCAATATCCAGCACCTTGACATTGATCATATCGCCTACGTTAACCACATCTTCCGTTTTGCCTACCCGGCAATGATCCAGATGAGAGATGTGCACCAGCCCTTCCTTCCCGGGGAGAACTTCCACAAATGCTCCGTATCTTTCCACCCGAGTAACTTTGCCCGGATAGGTTTTACCGGGCTCCACATCTTTTACCAGTGATTCAATAATTTCCCTGGCTTTTTTGCCCGCCTCCGGATCAACCGCCGCAATAAATATCCTTCCGTCATCTTCAATATCGATCTCTACCCCGGTTTCAGCAATAATTTTATTTATCATTTTGCCGCCGGGGCCGATTACTTCCCTGATTTTATCAATATCGATCTGCATGGTAATCATGCGAGGGGCATACGGAGAAAGCTCCGCCCGCGGGCAGTTCAAGGTATCATTCATGATATCCAGAATGTAGCGGTACCCCCGGCAGGCTTGTCTGAGGGCCTCCGCCAATATTTGCGAGGAGATCCCTTTTATTTTTATATCCAGCTGTAAGGCGTTAATTCCCTCCCGGGTACCGGCTACTTTGAAATCCATGTCGCCCAGAAAATCCTCCATCCCCTGGATGTCGGAAAGAATAACCACCTCTTCTCCCTCTTTGATCAGGCCCATGGCTATTCCCGCCACCTGTTTGGCGGTAGGAACTCCCGCATCCATCAGGGATAGGGATCCGGCACACACACTGGCCATGGAAGTAGAACCGTTGGATTCCAGAACCTCCGACACCAGGCGAATGGTATAGGGAAAATCGCAATCCCCGGGAACAATTTTTTCCAAGGAGCGCTCCGCCAGGGCGCCATGCCCTATCTCACGCCGGCCGGGCCCCCTTATAAACCCCGCCTCCCCCACACTGTAGGGGGGGAAGTTGTAGTGATGCATAAACCTTTTGGATTCTTCAATGCCCAAACCGTCCAAGATCTGCATGTCCCTCAGGGGTCCCAGAGTACACACGTTTAAAACCTGGGTTTGGCCGCGGGTAAATAGGGCCGAGCCGTGGGTGCGGGGCAGAACCGAAACCTGACAGCTGATATTTCTAATCTCTTCCGGCTGCCGCCCGTCGGGGCGAATTTTATCCCCCACAATCATGGAACGCATGGTTTCTTTTAATGCCTTCTCATAAACAAAACTCAGATCCGATTCGTTTTCAGGGTACTGTTCCAGATACTCTTCCAGCAGTTCCTGTTTGATCTGCTTTAGGGTCTGTTCACGCTGAAGTTTGTCCGGATTGCCCATAGCCTGACGAATTTTTTCCCGGGCAACCGGGTAGACCTGATCGGTAATCTCCGGGGACGGTTCAAATGGTTCAACCGCGATCTTGAGAGCCCCCTCTCGGGCCACCATCTCTTCTTGTAGGGCCACTATGCGGGCAATTTCCTGTTTGCCGGCCTCGATACACTCAATGATATCTTCAGGGCTGACTTCCTCAGCCTCCGCCTCTACCATCATCACTGCGTCTTTGGTTCCGGCCAGCACCAGATGCAGCCGGCTCAGCCGGCCCTGTTCCAGGTCAGGATTTATTACCGGTTGTCCATCTATAAGTCCTACTATTACCGCTCCCAGCGGCCCTGAAAACGGGATCCTGGAAATAGAAAGCGCCGCCGAGGCACCAATAATTGATAAAATCTCCGGCGGGCAATCCTGATCAACAGACAACACCGTAGATACAATATGCACTGAGTTGCGAAGCTCTCTAGGAAATAACGGGCGCAAGGGGCGGTCTGTAAGACGGGCGCTTAAAATTGCTTTCTCGGTAGGGCGGCCTTCTCGTTTAATGAACCCTCCGGGAATTTTTCCCACCGCATACAGACGCTCCTCGTAATCCACGGTCAGCGGAAAAAAATCTATCCCCTCCCGGGGTTCATCCGAAATGGTAGCCGCCACCAGGACCACCGTATCTCCATGTTTAACCAGAACCGCTCCACTGGCCTGCTGGGCCAGTTTTCCTGTTTCCAACGATAATGTTCTCCCCCGAAGCGGTAGTTCGTATATTCCCAAATAAATTAATGCCTCCTTCCAGATATAGCCGACATCACTAAAAAAGGGCCTATAGCCCCAGTTTACTTTCTCAAGCCAAGTTTTTCAACAATCTGCTGGTAACGTTCCGGGGAATTATTGAGGAGGTAATTCAACAGCCCCCGCCTTTTCCCCACCATTCTAAGCAGCCCTCGTTGCGAATGAAAATCGCTTTTATGCGCCTTTAGGTGCTCAGTTAGCTGGTTAATGCGTTCCGTAAGCAAGGCAATCTGCACCTCCGGCGAGCCGGTATCGGTATGGTGCAAGCGATGTCGGGAAATAAGTTCCTGTTTTTTCTCTGAATTAAGCATCTCACCTGAAACCTCCGTTAACTAATAATCGCCGCCACTACCCAGTAATAAATACCAGATAAGCGGTTCATTTACCTAAAAAATTCTATCACAGATAAAATCAATTGTAAATCAGTTTACAGGGCCGAACCGACTGCTTCCAGGAAACCACTCCTGAACGGGTGGTACCGGGCGACTGCCATCTGGTTCGCCTTCGATATATCCCTGGCTATCTGCTCTTTTAAATCCCCGGGAGTGGCAAAAACAGTTACCTCCCGCAGCTTCTCCAAAAAATATACCCGGATTTTTTTGTGGTAAAGGTTGCCGCTAAAATTCAAGATATGGGTTTCCACCGACATCATTTCCTGCCGAAAGGTAGGCGTTCCTCCCACATTGCTTACCCCGAAGCAAACCTCTTCGGCAGCTCCTTCAATCGCCGAAAGATATACCCCCTGACCCGGCCAAATCAGATCGGAAGAAACTTTTAAATTGGCCGTGGGATAAAGTAACCGATTCCCCCGACCGGCCCCGGCAATTACCTCCCCGGAGCGACAGAAATAATAATTTAACAGGCCGGAGGCCTTTAAAACCTCTCCGGAACCTATTAGCTTCCTGATTTCCGAGCTGCTGACCGGATAGCCGTCATGTTCCCTCAAAGGACAAACTTCCACCTCCAGACCATGCCTTTTGCCCAGTTCAAGCATGGTTAAGGGGGTACCCTGCCTCTTCCGACCAAAGGAGTAGTCCTCTCCGACCACTACCCCGCTTGCTTTTAGGATTTCCCATAAATAATTATTTACAAATAACTCCGGGGGGATGGAGGCCAGCTGCAAATTGAACTGCTGAACAATAAAATAATCCACCCCTAAAGCAGAGATTATTTCAGCCTTGCCGGGAAGATCGGTAAGCATGGGAAAAGGCGATTCCGGCTTAAACAAGGCCTGCGGGTGCGGATTAAACACCAACACTGCGGATAGGCCCCCCTTATGTCGGGCCAGTTCCACCGTGCGGTTGATAATCAGCTGGTGCCCGCGGTGAACTCCATCAAAATTACCCAGAGCCAAATACAACGGCCGGCTGGTGCCGGTCCACTGTTCTAATCCTTGCACCCAGATCATTTTCTTCTCTCCAAACAATACTAGAAATTTTTCTCCGGTTTAAGCTGCAGTTCACCGGCAGTATCATCTACAGTCGCCAGGGTCTTGAATTTTCCGGCCCGGTTATAAACCCGATAATATTTCCCCGGGCTCCGGCAGGTAAATATCTCCTCCGGGCACCGCTTGCCTGACACCCTCCGTCCTTGTTGCAAGTGCCGTATACTGATCGCGTCCAGCACAATTGCCGGCAAGTGTTGCAGCGCCTGATCCAGGGGAATTAGGATATCTCCCAATTTCAACAAATTGGCCCGACGCTGAATTTCAGTTAAACTCACCGCCTGCTTAAGTGTAAACGGGCCGACAAACCGGCGCTGTAAAGTGCTCAAAAAAGCGCCGGTCCCTAAACGCTCCCCAATTTGTTCCGCCAAGGTGCGGATATAGGTCCCTCGGGAACATTCTACCTCCAATATCAAATGGGGCCGGACCGGGTAACTAAACTGGATAAGTTCCAACCGGTAAATATTAATAGTCCTGGGGTCAAGTTTTACACCTATTCCCTGCCGGGTCCAAAAATACATGGGCTTGCCCCGATATTTGATCGCGGAATAGTTGGGAGGCACCTGTTGCTGTTCTCCGGTGAGGGCTGTAAGCACCCGCTCCACCTGGTCCCGGGTAAGCGGAGAACACGGGAATCGTTGGATTACCTTTCCCTGGGCATCCCCGGTTTCAGTAGTGGCCCCCAGCTCCACTTCCGCCCGGTACCCTTTGGGCAGATCCATCAAATGCTCTACTATGCGGGTGGCTTTCCCCAGGCATACCGGTAAAACCCCGGTAGCTGCCGGATCAAGAGTTCCGGCATGGCCGGCCTTAACCCCGGGAATTAAACGACGGATCTCCTGCACCACCCGGTGAGAGGTAGGTCCGGAAGGTTTATTGATCACAATCAGGCCGTTCATGATCCCCCTCCAGCAATCCGGACTGCTTGAGCAACGCTTCCGCTTCCGCCAGCACCCGGGCCTTTACCTCTGGATAACTTCCCTCAACCCTGCACCCCGCGGCTTTGGCATGTCCTCCCCCGTTGAATTTCTCGGCCAGCCGGCTTACATCTATTTTTGCAGAGCGAAACCCCACCTTTACCTCCTGGTTTTTACCGGTATAAAATAGTAATCCCAGCTCAACACCCTCGATATTTCGAGAATAATTAACTATCCCATCCATATCCTCTTCCCGAGCCCGGCACCTATCCAACATGTCCCGGCTGGCGGTTAACACTGCAATCCGCTGTCCGCAGTAAAGTTCCAGGGTGGAAAGGACCTCCTTTAATAATAAAAAATATGGTAAGGGATGAAGATCAAATATCCGCGGGGATATCGCCCCCGGGTGAACGCCTTGTTCAATCAGGGCGGCAGCGATACGGTGGGTTTGGGAGGTGGTATTATCAAATTTAAATGAGCCGGTATCCGTGGCCAGGGCAACATACAAAGCGGTAGCTATAGAAGGAGTAAGGTTTACTTCCATCGCCGACAGCAATTCAAACACGATCTCTCCGGTAGCGGAGGCCGAAGCATCCACCAGGTTTACAGTCCCAAAAAGTTGATTGCTGATATGATGGTCGATATTGATTAGCACCGGGACGTTTTCAATTTGATGTCTGAGCTCTCCCGTCCGACCCAGGTCGCTGCAATCCAGGGCCACCACGGTTGAGCAACCGTCAAATAGCAGATCGGCGGAAATTTCCCGGCTTCCCTCCAGAAATTCATACTTGTAGGGGACCTTCCCCGGAATAAACATTTTGACCCGCTTGCCCAGCTGTTGCAAGGCTTCTCCCAGGGCCAGAAGTGAGCCCACGCTATCTCCGTCGGGAAGCACATGGGATAACAGGTAAAAACTTTTTTCCCGGGTTAGAAGTTTTATAACTTGCCCAAATTCAGGCATTGTCCTCCCTTTCGGCACGAATTGATTTAAGCACCTGTTCGATGTGATCTCCGTATTCCAGCGATCGATCCAGTTCAAAAGTTATTTCAGGAGCATAGCGCAATCGGATTCGCTTGCAAATTTCACAACGGAAAAACCCTACCGCCCGGGTTAACACCCGGTAGGTCTGCTCTTGCTGTTCGGAGTCGCCGTAAATACTGACATAAATTCGGGCATATCGCAAATCCCTGGTCACCCGGACCTCGGTAACACTGGTTAGCGCAGCCACCCGGGGATCCTTGAGTTCTTCCCTAATAATCTGGCTAACCTCTTTTTTTATTTGATCCGCAACTCGACGGGCTCTGGTTTCTGACATGTTGTAACCTCCGTACAAACCAGCCGAAACTGCTATTTTTTAATTTCTTCAACGGTAAATGCCTCGATAACATCCTCTTCCTTAAGATCATGATATCCTTCCAGCAAAATACCGCATTCAAATCCATTCAGGACCTCCCGCACATCATCTTTAAACCGCTTCAGGGAGGCCAACTTCCCCTGGAAAATTATCTCCCCCCCCCTGATTAGCCTTATCTGTGCGTTACGAGTGATCTTGCCATCGGTAACCATGGAACCGGCCACCGTTCCCAAACGGGATACTTTAAATAGCTGTCGAATCTGGGCATGTCCCAGAATTAACTCTTCCAGTTCGGGAGCCAGCATCCCGGCGAGAGCATCTTGAATATCCTCGATAACCTCGTAAATCACGTCATAAAGGCGCAAATCTACATTTTCCTGCTCAGCCAGCTTTCGCACTCCGGGCTCCGGTCGGACATTAAACCCGATCACGATGGCGTTGGAGGCCGATGCCAGCATGATGTCGGATTCAGATATTGAGCCAACCGCGGTATGAATTACTTTAATTTTAACCTGTTCCAAACTTAATTTAAGCAGCGCTTCCTGGAGAGCCTCCACTGATCCGTGGACATCGCCTTTAAGGATCAAGTTCAGCTCCCTTACCTCACCTTCCTGGATCTGTTTAAACAACTCCTCCAGAGAGACTCGCCGCACCCGGTGAGCGGCTTCTCTAAGTTTTAAAGAGCGTTTTTCGGCCATCTGGCGGGCCAACCGATCGGCCCCTACCACCTGGAAGCTATCTCCGGCCTGGGGAACATCGGCCAGGCCCAACACCTCCACCGGGGTGGAAGGACCGGCTGTTCTAACCCGTTTTCCCTGTTCATTAAACATGGCCCTTACCCTGCCGGAGATAGAACCGCAGATCACCGGATCGCCCACCTTCAATGTTCCATCTTGCACCAACACCGTAGCTACCGGCCCGCGGCCCCGATCCAGTTTGGCCTCGATCACCGTTCCCCGGGCTGAGAGATCGGGGCTGGCACTTAACTCACAGACTTCGGCCATCAAAAGGATCATCTCAATAAGGTCATTTAATCCCTCTCCCTTGATGGCGCTCACCGGAACCACGATGGTATCTCCGCCCCATTCCTCGGGAACCAGGTTGTGTTCTGCCAGTTGTTGTTTTACCCGTTCGGGATTGGCCGTCGGCTTGTCTATTTTATTAATGGCCACAATAATCGGGACTTCCGCCGCCTTGGCATGGTTTATGGCCTCCACGGTCTGAGGCATCACCCCGTCATCGGCGCCAACCACCAGCACCGCAATATCGGTTACCTGGGCGCCCCTGGCCCGCATGGCAGTAAAAGCTTCGTGGCCGGGAGTATCCAGAAATACCACTTTTTTCCCTTTAATATCCACCCCGTAGGCCCCGATATGTTGGGTAATCCCTCCCGCTTCGCCGGCGGTAACGTTGGCTTTCCGGATTGCATCCAACAGGGAAGTTTTGCCATGATCTACATGCCCCAACACGGTAACCACCGGCATCCTGGCCTGGGTGCGCTTCCCGGTGCCCTGAACCTCTTTCATAAGCTCCTGCTCCATCGGATCTGTCGTGTAATCGATATCCGTGTCATAACTATCGGCTACCAGCTCAATGGCTTCCGGCGGAATATCCTGGTTTATATTGGCCACCACTCCCAGCTGCAACAGCCGGCCGATCAACTCGGTAGCCGGCACTCCCAGGTGAGAAGCCAGTTCCCGTACCGTAACCCGCCCTTCCAACTTTACCCGGCGACGAAATTTCTTTTTATGAGCGGCGGTCGAGGCCTGCCGGTCCAAAAAAGTTTTTCTGGCTTTCCGGCCCGGAGAAGCGACTTCCTCCTCTGTTTTTTCCGGTTCTTTTTCCTGCCCGGGCTCGGGTTTGGGTTTCTCTTCTTCTACCTTGGGGCCAACAGGTTCATCTGTTTCCACTTTATGTTCAACTTGGCCGGTGATAATTGCAATTACTTTTTCTGCTTGTTCCCTCTCCAATGTGCTCATATGGTTTTTTACTAGAATATCCATGCTTTGCATAACTTCAATTAGTTTCCTGCTGTTTGTACCCAGTTCCCTGGCCAGTTCGTAAACCCGAACTTTTCCCAATTACCACACCTCCATTTATATGAACCTCCTTAAGTTCCTCTTCTTCTTAAGGCGCTAGGTTATTAACTTTCAGATTTCATTTTTCGATGTCGTTAGCATTTTTTAGCATCTTTTGCAGAGCATCTATTAGTTCCGGGGAGATGGAAACCTTAAGGTTTTTCTCCAATCGTTTCCCTTTTACTGCCTTTTGTAAACAGGCAACTTGAGGGCAGATATAAGCCCCCCGGCCGGATTTTTTCCCGGTCAAATCCACCGTAACCTCCCCGTCAGGGGTGCGGACGATCCGGATCAGTTCCCGTTTGGGTCTTTTTTCCCGGCAACCCACACAAATCCGTTCAGGTAATTTACGGGTTTTGCTCAAGATCTCCTTCACCCTCTTTTTCTTCCGAGCTAAACCCCAACGATGACAGCCGCTGCTGGGCAAGCTGGGTCTCATTGGAGATATCAATTTTCCATCCGCTTATCTTTGCCGCCAGCCGGGCATTTTGGCCCTCTTTGCCGATGGCCAGTGAAAGCTGATCATCGGGAACAGCTACCGTAGCGATCCTCTGCTCTGAATTTAGCTCCACATTTACTACCGTCGCCGGGCTAAGGGCGTTGGCGATAAATAGCTCCGACTCATCGCTCCATTTTATAATATCTATTTTTTCGCCTTTTAACTCGTAGCTGATCGATTGCACCCGGCTTCCCCGGGGTCCAACACAGGCTCCTATGGGATCTATATCCTGATTGTTGGACCACACAGCAATTTTGGAGCGAAAACCCGCCTCTCTGGCTATAGCCTTGATTTCTACCACCCCGTCAAATATTTCCGGGACCTCCAGCTCAAATAATCGTTTAAGCAAGCCGGGGTGAGATCTGGAAACAATAATCTGGGGTCCCTTGGTGGTTTTTCTAACTTCAACAATATAGGTTTTAACCCGTTCGCCCTGCCGGTATTTTTCCAGGCGAATCTGTTCTTCCACCGGCAAGATAGCCTCCGCTCTTCCCAGATCAATAATTATATTACGCTGATCAAAACGCTGAATCAAGCCGGTAACAATATCTTCTTTTCGATCTACAAACTCTTCATAAATCAGTTCCCGCTCGGCTTCCCTTATCCTTTGGATGACTACCTGTTTGGCAGTTTGAGCGGCTATGCGGCCAAACTCGGTGGGGGTTACCTCTATCTCCACCAGGCTGTCTATCTGGCTATGAGGATCATAAATCCGGGCCTCGGCCAAAGTAATCTCCTGCTGGGGGGTTTCTACTTCATCAACCACGGTTAATTTTGAGAACACCCTTATTTCACCTGTTTGTCGATCTATATCTACCCGGACATTGGGAGAAGAGTTGAAATTTCGTTTGTAAGCAGAAATCAAGGCCACTTCGATCGCTTCGAACAGTACTTCTTTGCTGATCCCCTTTTCTTTTTCAATGGACTCTACTGCAGATAGAAGGTCTATATTTATTTTTTTCACCCCCTTTTATTTTTTTGCTCCCCCGGTCGGTCTATACCAGAGATGAGCGCGAGCTATCTGATCAAACTCAATCTCTATTTCGTTTTCGTCCTCCAAGGTCAATCTAATTGCCTCTTCGCCGGTTTGGGTTAACAGGCCGATGAATATACTGCTGCCGTTAACCGGGTGCCCGGTATAAACCTTGACCGCTTCTCCGGTGAAGCGGCGAAAATCTTCCGGTTTACGCAAAGGTCGTTCCACACCCGGCGTGGACACCTCCAGCACATAGTGATGGGGAATGGGGTCGTAAAGATCCAGCAAATCGGAAATTTCCCGGCTAACCTTTTCACAGTCTCCGATAGTTGCTCCCCCGGGTTTATCAATGTATATGCATAGGTATCCTTTTCGTCCCGCTCGATACTCCAGGTCCACCAATTCCAGGGAATGGCCTTGCAATACCGGTTCTACCAGCGAGATCACTTTTTGTTCAATTTCTTCCCGGGTCATCAACAATCCCTCGCTTAAATTGATTATTAACAATGAAGAGTGGGAAAACCCACCCTTCACACCAAAAACAGTCAATCACATTTTATAATTTAACATATCACTGTCAAAATTGCAAGAACCAGGCAGGAGGCAAGAAACAGGAAGCAGGAAGCAAGAGGCAAGAGGCAAGAGGCAGGGGGGGTTAGAAACTATCGGTTTGCCCGATCTGTTTCCCAACCCCGGCTTCCTTTCGAACAATTTTCCCAGATCCCGTCGGCCTGAAGGGTCTTACCTGAAATGAAAGCCTACCTTGGTAGCATATTTAATAATTTCCCAGTACAT
>CAYXBB010000025.1:0-12273 GCA_964463285.1 uncultured Syntrophomonadaceae bacterium
GGGCCGGGATGGAACCCGGCCCCTACGGCACTTCGGGAGAGAGGATTTCCCGATTAATGTGGGAACTGGGGTGGAATCCGGCCCCTACAGTGCTTCGGGGGAGAGGGAATTTCCCGGTTAATGTGGGAACCGGGATGGAACCCGGCCCCTACGGCACTTCGGGAGAGGGGATTTTCCGGTTGGCGGGGAAGTGAAAAGGGCAACGGTGGTTTATCGATGAACATTTTACCTTACATCCTCATATTTATTCTCGGCCTCTCTGTGGGCAGCTTTCTAAACGTGGTTATTTACCGGCTCCCCCGGGGAGAATCGGTGGTCCGGCCCCCTTCCCACTGTCCCGCCTGCGGCAGACGCCTCGCTCTTTCCGATCTGCTGCCGCTATTAAGCTACCTTGCTTTGGCCGGAAGGTGCCGCTACTGCCGCCAAAATATTTCCCCTCGCTACCCCCTGGTGGAGCTGGGCGCCGGCTTGCTCTTTGTAGCGGTTGGCCGCCGGTTTGGTTTTACTTTGGACACCCCCGGCCTCTGGTTTATGTTTTCCCTGCTCCTGACCATCTCTTTGATCGACTTGGAGCACCAGAAGATTCCCAACCGCCTGGTGGGGTTGGGGTTGGCGGCGGTATTAATCTTTCGACTGGGGGGAACGCTGTTTTCCATTACTGCTCCCCTACTTTTTACTCTCGCCTGGCCGGAGGCCCTCTGGGGACTGCTGGCCGGGGGCGGGGCGATGCTGGTCATCTTTTTGGTCAGCCGGGGAGGGATGGGCGGGGGCGATGTGAAGCTGGCCGCGCTGCTCGGCTTCTGGCTGGGCTTGCAAGGGGTAATTATAACCCTGATCCTGGGGTTCGTGTCGGGAGCACTGGTAGGGGTGATGCTGATCCTGCTGGGCTTGCGGCGCCGCCGGGATCCGCTGCCCTTTGCTCCCTTCCTTAGCCTGGGGGCGCTGATCACCTCCTTTTTCGGAAACGAACTGATCCGGTGGTATTTTAATTTACTGGGCTGGTGAGGGCGGTGATTCCTATTTTTAATCCGCGTGCCGATCGGCGGGGGTTTGTGCTGATCGAGCTTCTGGTGGCGATTACCGTGCTGGGCCTGGTGGCGGCTCCTGTGCTGACTGCTTTTATTACCGGTTATACCTCCCTGGCGGAGGCCGGAGATAAAACCGGGGCCTTGAACCTGGCCCGGAGACAGATGGAAGAGGTAAAAAGCATGGGCTACCCGGCAGCCCATCTGTACTATGTGGAACAGGGAAAATCGCCGCAAGTAACCCGGGAGGGCCTATTTACCCTGGAAACCCGGGTAACCCCGGAGCCGGCAAAGATAAACAGTTCTACGGGCGAAGGCACCCGGGATCTGCCACTGCTTAAAATTGTGATTACCGTCTCCGGGGGTAAATTGCCGGGGAAACGCCCGGTGCAGTTGGTGAGCTGCCTTTCCAGCCGGTGAGGGATGGCCCGGATCCGGAGCGAGGTTTTACCCTGATTGAGATCCTGGCGGCGTTGGTTATTGCCGGGCTGCTGTTCGGCGGCCTCTACTCCTTTTACCTGGGGGGAGCAAACACCTGGCAAAAAGGGGTCCGGCGGATGGATAACCAGCAGAATGCCCGCATTGCCCTGGATTACCTGGTGGAGGAGCTTCGGTTTGCCTGTAATGTAGAGATAACCGCCCCTCACGAAATAAAATTCCGGTTTAAGGATGACCCCAAAACCTACCTATTTCGCCGGTCGGGGGAGGAGATCGTGTATGAATCCCGAAACGGTTACCCCTCTCATAACAAAATCGCCCTGGGGATAACCGGGCTTTCCTTTGAGTGGGATTCCGGTGAATGTATTAAAATTACCGTTGTATCCGGAACGGGAAATGAACAGGTAACCATGTCCAGCAGTATCCGTCCCCGAAATATGCATTAATTGAATTCCGGTAGGCCTGGCAAACGGCGGGGATGATCATGAGGTTTGCCGGTGTAATGAAAGAACGGGGATCGGCGCTGGCGGCGGCGCTGATTGTTACCGCTGCCCTGCTTTTTTTAGGCGGAGCATTGCTCTCTTTGGCCGTCAACGAGCAGAAAATCTTTGCCCACCAGGAACGGGAGCTGACCCTTTACTATTTGACCGAGGCCGGGGTAGAGGCGGGGCTGGCCGCCCTGGGCGCCGATTATTTTTTTCAGGGCCCTTTATGCGGGCTTCTGGGCCGGGGGAGCTATACGGTGGAAATTAACCCGCTTCCTGATAACCGGCGCCTGGTTACCTCCACCGGCCGGTTGCAGCAAAAATCGCTGAAGTTGTCGGTAATAGCCGGATTAAACCCTTTATACGAACAGGCGCTGCTGGTTTCCGATCATTTAGAGATTGAAAACGTGGATATCTTTGGGAACCTTCACGTTAACCGCGATCTGCAGGTTAAAGGCCCGAACCGGGTGATTGCCACCGCTGCGGCGGCGGGGCTGTTCAGTTACAGTAAAGACCCGCCCCAGTTTATAGGCCCTTCGGGGAGCCTGCTGGTCGGTGACCGGCTTTATACTTCCACTGCCGGGTTTGGTGGCGGCGGTCAGGCCATGAAAGCCGATCCCATTGCCTGGCCCGCTCTGAATTTTGAGGCCCTGGAAAGGAAAATCCAGTGCTTCCTGGATCCCCCTCCTTCCACCATTACCCTGACCGCTACTCCGGCCTGCTACCCGCAGCAAAACCGGATCCAGGTGAACGGGAACCTGTTGATTGCTCCGGGGGAAGGCCGGGAATTTGATTTTGACGGCCTGCTGGTGGTGAAAGGGGATTTGGAAATTCACCAGCGAAAGGGAGGGGCGGTTAATTTCAACGGCTGTCTGGTGGTGGAGGGCGATGCTACCGTAAAAGGGGAGATAAACCGGGACTCCCGGGATTTTGCAGTACTCCTGGCTGCCGGCGGGGATATATTACTCCGGGATATGGAAGCACCGCTGCTATTTGGCGGCACCGTTTTGCTATTTTCCGGTGAAGAGATTAAAATCGGTCCCTGTGAGCTTGATACCCTTCATATCCGGGGAGCGCTCATCGCCAAGAAGCTGGCGCTGGAAAAGTGCTGCCTCTATTATGCTCCGGAAGCGCCGGCAACCCTTAAGGATCTTCTGTCTGACCGGGGAGTGATTATCAGGGAATGGATCAAACCCTGAGGAGGCTCGGCAAATAAATTTTAAAGATCGGTTGATGAATGGCGAATTATACAGGAAAATATCTGATGAATAGAGAACTTGTGGTAATTAACCGGGAAAATCATCGGAGTAGAGGTGGTGAGGGCAGTTGGAAGGGAGCACTGATGAATCCCGAAGAACCGCGCACAGTTTGAAATACAAAGGAGGCTATTCCAACATAGGCCTTGATCTGGGCAGCTCCCAGGTTAAATTCCTGCAGTTTAAAAGAGACCGGAGCAGGATTCAGGTGCACCAGTACGGGATTTACGGACTTCCGGAAGAGGTTATTGAGGGGGGCCGGGTAACCGATGCAAAGCTGCTTGCCTCCCGGTTGAAATGGATGCTGGGCCGGCGGCGCCTGCACAAGAAACGGGTCAATCTCTGCATCGGCGGCCAGAGCGTAATTTTACGACAGGTATTTCTACCCCCCATGTCCTCTAAGGAACTGGTGAGCGCCATCCGCTGGGAGGCAGAGAAACAGGTCATGGTTCCCCTGAACCAGATGGTAGTGGATTATGCCAGCCTGGGAGTCCGGGAGGTGGACGGCAAGCAGGTGAATGAGGTGGTTCTGGTGGCGGTCCCCGGGGAGGTAGTGGAAGAATATATTGCCGCCGTTACCGGCGCCGGCTTTTATCCGGAGGTAATTGAGATAGAACCCTTTGCTTTGCAGCGGTCGGTCTATTATCTGCAGCGATTTGTGCTGCAAACGGAACTGCCGGATGTCATCGTGCTGGACGTAGGGGGGGAGACAAGCACTCTGCTGGTTCTGGAGGAGGGCCGCTACAGCTTTTCCCGCACCATCAACATCGGGGTCCAACATTTTAATCGCCGGGTTATGGAATCGGCCCAGGTGAATGCCGATGAGGCCCAAAGGTTAACCTTTGGTAAAGATTCTTTTTCCATTCCGGGAGTGCTGGAGGTGGCGGATGAACTGTGCACGCAAATAAAAAGATCCATGGAGTATTTTGCCTACGAGATGCGGCACCGGGAAAAGGAGTTTGGGGAAATGTTTTACTGTGGAGGGGGCTCCAATATCAAGGATCTCTGGCCGTTTTTGGGACGGGAACTAAAAATTATCCCGGTGCCCTTTAACCCTCTGGCCACGATCCCCGGGAGCCGCCGATCACCTCACCACGCTTTACAGGAGGAAGGGAGCCTGCTGGCGGTAGCCCAGGGGCTGGCCTTGCGGGGGTGGGTAACCTGAAAACAGAGATCAACTTACGGACTCGGGAATTTGTAATTTCCCGGGAATTTTACTGGCCCCGGCTGGCGGTGACCATCGCCGTTATTCTACTTTTATCGGCGACCGCGGTGGGTGTGTTTTTAAGTTATTTGTATATCTACAATTTGCAAAACGACCTGGTTTATCTTTCCGGCAGGGCCGAGGAGCTTAAGCTAAAAGCGGCTCCGGTGATCGAGCTGGAGCAGTCCATCGACCAGATTAAACAGAAGGCGGCCCTGAGGCAAAGGCTTTTGGAGACTGTTACCCCCTGGTCGGATTATTTAAAAAGGATCAAAGCCGCCGCCGGTAAGGAGATCACGGTAGCCCAGGTAGCCGCCTCGGGGGAAGGCAAAATAAATATAACCGGGCAGGGGGCCACTCTCCGGGATATCGCCACCTATATACAGGATCTTCAGGATCTGGATTTTTTAAGCCAGGTGACGATCGGCCATATCAGCCTGGAAAAAGAAAACCGGTTTGGGTTTGTTCTGAATGCGATTTCCTCTACCGGAGGGGGGCTGAAGGACTATGAATAAACCTCTGAAGTCTACCAGTGCCAGAGAAAAGGTGATGTTGCTGGTAGTGCTGCTAGCGGCGTTGGGGTTTTTAGGATGGAAATTCGTATTTATTCCCCTGCAAAACCGGATTAGCGGCCTGCAGGCGGATAAAGAGCTGCTACAGGAGGGAATCGATCGCCTGGAAGAAAAGATTGACCGGAAAACGGCCCTGGAAAGGGAATGGAGGGAATTGGAAAAGGATAGGGAACGGTTGGCCACCCTGTTGCCGGCGCCGGATCAGCTTCCGCTGGTGCTGGGCGATCTGGAAGAACTGATCGGCCGATATCCGAATGAGTTGAAATTACTTCGCTCCGAGGGGTTTGTTGACCGGGAGGATTACCTGGGTTTCTCTTTCCGGGCCGGCTTTGAGGGGAAAGACAGCAGCCTGTTATCTTTATTTGAAGCGCTGGAAAGATTTCCCCATCTTCTTATCGCCAGTGAGGCGGCTTGGAGAAGGGAAGAAGAGCGTTCCAGCCTGGAAGTGATATTTGCCCTGGTATTCGGAGATCAGGGTAAAAAGGATAAACCGGAACAGGAAGAAACCGGCGATGTTACAGGCAGGCCGTCCTAAACCTTGTCCCCAGTCGGGTCTGACCCTGATCGAGCTGATCTGTGTGCTGGCCATACTCAGCCTGGTATTTCTGGTGGGAGTTATGCCCGGGATTCATCGGGGAGGCAAACACCGGCTGGAAACGGCGGCCTGGCATCTGGTTTCCGAAATGAGACTGGCCCGGCAATCGGCCATCTCCACCGGGATTACCTCTCAGATTCAGTTCCGGAGATTCAATGATGATTACAAGGTATTTTCCCCGGAAAAAAATTATACGGTTAAATTGCCCGAAGGGATTGATTACGGGTATATAAATTTTCCGGTAGTAGCCGGATTTAACCTGTTGGAATTTAAGAATACGGGTGCGCCCAACCGGGGCGGAACCGTGGGCTTAAAAAACAAACAAGATGACCGGTTGTACATAATAGTCACTCCGGCCACCGGGCGGATAAGGGTGGATTCCACCCTCCCGCCATAGCAACCCAGCCGCTGTCGGTGGAGGGCAATTCTCATGACCCCAACTCCGCTGCCTGTTTACACCCGGGCAAAAAATTTTTGAAAAGTGGTGATCCCGGTGCTGTTAAGAAAAGACGACCGAGGCTCAGTTCTGGTGATAACTCTGATTGCCATGGTGGCCCTGCTGGTTCTAGGAACAGCGCTGGCCGGTTCCGGCGTGACGGATGTGGTTCATGCCCGGCGGCAGGAAAGTAAAACCGCCGCCTATTACCTGGCGCGCAGCGGTGCCCAGGCGGTGGCTTCGTATCTGATTAATAATCCCGAAGAGCTGCCGGATATTATTGATCGTGAGCCTGATGAGGGTACCGGTTACCTGGATGGCGGCAAATTTGAAGTTGCCGTCACCGATGAGGGCGGATTGATCAGAATTGAATCCACCGGTTATTCGGGCAATTTTTCGGAAACGGTGGTTTTAACCCTGGTTCCCGGCGGCGGGGCGCCGTTACTCGATACGGCCGTATTTGCACTGGAAGGGTTTGAGTTAACAGGGTCATCAAAGATTATCGGAAACTGCGGCACTAATTCCGTGTTGAGCAAAAGCGTTGTATTTGGATCAAGTGCTGACGTGGAGGGTAACCTTAACATAGGGCCGGGCGGAGATCGCCATACGGTTATTCAGGGTCCCAGGGGCCTGGATCATGTTAGTGGAAACGTGGATTGGCTGGATGAAATCCGTGAGTATCCCCTGCCTCCCTTTCCCGAATTTCCCGAAAATTTGCCGAATGAGGGCAACTTTTACGCCTTATGGAATCCCAGCCCTCCCTACTATATAAGCCAAGACGGGCAATATAATGAGTTAACCGTCAAAAGTGAACTGATTATCGATATTCCAGATAACGGGGTCCGCCGGATCCGGGCACGCGCACTGGAGGTTAGCGGCTCGGGTAGAATAACTTTAAACGGAAGCGGCATTTTGTACCTGTACGTGGATGAAGTGTTTACATTTCAAAACAGTGCAAAACTGGTGAACAACGAAAATCCCGATCCTAATCAGGTTATGTTTTTTTATAGCGGGCCGAACAAGATCAGTATTTCCGGCGATGCCGATTTTTATGGCTGTCTTTATGCGGAAAAGGCTGATTTGGAGCTGTTGGGCAGCGGCAGCGTTATCGGCAGTGTTATTTCAGGGGGGAGCAGTATTCTTTTAGAGGGAGGCACCTCGGCCGATGTCCGCACAATTTATGCTCCCAAAGCAGATGTTACCCTGTCGGGCAGCGCTGAGATATACGGGAGTGTGATCGGTAAAAGCGTGGAGGTACTGGGAAATTCCCGGGTATTCTATGCCCAGTTTCCCTGGGGAATAATACCCCTCCCGGAATCGGGTTCCTCCGGCCTGCAGATCGGCCAATGGAATAAAAAATAGGGGCCGGGCAACCGATAGGGAGGTGGATTCAAAGGTGCTTGCCATGAAAGGTGAAGACGGCTTTACCCTGATAGAGGTTTTGGTAGCCCTGGTCATACTTGTGATAATTGTTTTAGGGATGACCACATTTTTCCTGAACAGTTACCGCAATGTAATCCTGGCCGGCAAGAAAGCAGTGACCGTCTACGAAGCGCAGCAGGAGTTGGAGAAGGCTATTGATGATCCCGATCGCAGTGAAGAAGGCAGGATCGAGCGGGTGCCCGGTTACGAACTGGAGATTTTCGGCAAAATAATCAGCGGGACTAAAATAACCGTTGAAGAAGCCTATGACGAAAAACACGGCCGCGAGGTCACCTATGTTACGTTTATACCCGATTAATCGGCGGAGCCGGCGAAGAACAGGGCTAAAGGCAGGGCGGCAGGAGGAAGGTTTTACCCTGATCGAACTGCTGGTGGTTATCGCTATTCTGGGGATTGCGGTGTCCGGGATATATATGTTGTTTATCTGGGGCTACAATACATTTTACCGCGGAACCGAAAAAACCGAGCTCCATTATCAACTGAATACCGCTTCGGAGCTGATCACCGGAGAGGTTCGCTATGCCGCTCACCTGACCTTGCTGGATGATTGGGGGGATCTCCCCTCCGGCCCGGAGGAGGTAGCGCCCGGTGATCATTTCCTTTTTTACGATCAAAAGGAACGGGCAATAGTGCTTCTGGATCAGAATGGCAGCCGGCAAATCGGCGGCCCGGTCATTTCTTCTGCTAATTTTTCCTTGGAAAACGGGTTGTTTTACTATGATCTGGAAGCCTCGAAAAAAAACAGCCGGTTCAGGCTGGAATCAACCGTCTTATTGTTGAATACGGTTAATCCGGTTTCCCCGGAGGAGCCGCTTCCGGCGATTCGTTATATCAAGCCTGAGCCCTCCTGACCGGTTGCCGATTTTTTTTTATATTGGCCTGATCTGCCTTTTGGTCTTCGGAACTACTTGGCCACCTGCATTTGTTTTGGGGAGGGGAATAGGATTAAATTACCGGCTGTGGCAGAGAAACATATAATCCTCACCGGTTTCATGGGCACCGGAAAAACTGCAGTGGGGCAAGTGCTGGCTGCCCGCCTGGAGCGTTGCCTGGTTGACACCGACGAGGTGATAGAAAAAGAGGCAGGCCTGACTATTGCGCAGATATTTGAGGGTTACGGGGAAGAATATTTTAGGGATCTGGAAAGCAAGGTGATCTCCGGGCTTGGGGGCTACCGCCCCGGGAGTCTGGTAGTTTCTACCGGGGGAGGAGCGGTTATCCGGGAGGCCAACCGAAAAATATTTTTTAAGCTGGGAATTGTGATATTGTTAAGCGCTTCTACAAAGGCTATCTTACAAAGGGTTCAGGCTACCGGGGAGCGCCCCCTGCTGGAGGGAGAAAAACTTAAGGAAAAGATCGGGGCTCTTTGGGCGGAACGAGAAGCTTATTATCGGCAGTGCCACCTGGAGATCGACACTTCTGACCGGCGCCCGGAAGAAGTAGCCCTGGAAATAATCCGGATACTGAATTTATGGTGAAATTTGGTCTAGCCAGCAGGATTTTTCCATAAACCGGGGAAATAGTTCAGGAAACAGGAGGCCGGATTCAGGAGGCAAGAAGCAGGAGACGGAAAACCGGAGGGGAGAAAATCCCCCCTTTCCCCCCTTTAGGGAAGGGGGTAACCCATCCTTGGGGGTGGACTACTGAAAAGGGGGCAAGCGGCCACCCTAAATAGAATCACCGGAAAATGGAGGTAGGCCATTGGATCATAAAAAAATACTGGTCCTCCACGGGCCCAATCTGAATTTGCTGGGAAATCGGGAACCGGCGATCTATGGAACCCTAAGCCTTTTCAGGATAGATGCCCTGCTTAAAGAGCAGGGGACTGCGCTGGGGGTATCAGTGGACTGCCGCCAGTCCAATCACGAAGGGGAGCTGGTAGATTATATCCAGGAGGCCCGTCGCCACTACCATGGCCTGCTTATTAACCCGGCTGCTTTAACCCACTACAGTTATTCCCTTCGGGAGGCCCTTTTGGCCGCCGGACTGCCGGCAATCGAAATTCATCTGAGCAATATTTTCGCCCGGGAAGAATTTCGCCGGCGCTCGGTAATCAGCCCGGCAGTCAGGGGAGTTGTTTGCGGCTTGGGCTTGGACAGCTACCGGCTGGGATTGCAGGCCCTGGTAAATATACTTAAAGCTGAAGATACTCAGGAGAGCTGAATTGCAGCAGCGTTTGCGAAATTTAAGGATTAAATTAGAAGAGCAAGAGCCGGCGGCCTTATTAATTACCAATCCCGCCAATCGCCGTTATCTCAGTGGATTTGAAGGTTCCGACGGGGTGTTGTTGATAACCGGGGATCGGAATTATCTGATCACTGATTCCCGTTATCTGGAGCAGGCCCGGGAAGAGGCTCCGGGATTTACCCTGATCCTCCGGGAACAGGGTAAACTGGAGGACTACCTGGATCCGCTGCTCAGGGAAAACGGGATAGACCGGCTCGGTTTTGAAGAGAAACACCTTTCTGTTTATGCCTATGAAAATTTAGCCTCTGCCCTTAAGGCAAAACTTTTTCCGGCCGGCGGCCTGGTGGAACAGCTTCGGGCCATTAAAAGCCCGCCGGAGATAGAGCAGTTGCGGCGGGGAGCGGCGCTGGCCGATGAGGCCTTTGCCCATATTTTAGATTTCATCAGGCCGGGGTATACCGAGCGACAGGTGGGCCTGGAGCTGGAATACTACCAGCGCCGGAAAGGAGCCGAGGGCATACCATTCCCGTATATCGTGGCTTCCGGGGTGAGGGGGGCATTGCCTCACGGAGTGGCTACCGACAAGGAGCTCCAGACCGGAGAGCTGGTAACCATCGATTTTGGTGCGATATGGGAAGGGTACGCTACCGACATGACCCGGACGGTCGCCCTGGGCCGCCCCGATCAGCGGCAACTGGAGATATACCGGGTGGTTAAAGAAGCCCAGCAAAGGGCCCGGGAAAAAATAAGAGCCGGATTGCGTTCCTGCGAAGCCGATACCCTGGCCCGCAACCTGATCCGGGAGGCCGGCCTGGGGGACTACTTTGGCCATGGATTGGGGCACGGCGTGGGGCTGGAGGTTCACGAACCGCCGGCGTTATCCCGGCGTTCAGAGGAGCTGCTTAAACCGGGGATGGTGGTAACGGTTGAACCGGGGGTCTATATTCCCGGGTGGGGAGGAGTTAGAATAGAGGACATGGTTTTATTGAAGGAAGATGGAGTGGATGAGCTTACCCGCAGCCGCCGGGAATTGATTGTAGTGTAAGGAGGGGTGGATTATTGATTTCTACCAACGATTTTCATACCGGATTAACCATAGAACTGGATGGCGATGTTTATATGGTAGTGGAGTTCCAACATGTTAAGCCGGGTAAAGGCTCCGCCTTTGTTCGCTCCAAACTTAAAAATATAAAAACCGGAGCGGTGCTGGAAAGAACATTTCGGGCGGGAGAAAAGGTGCCCAAGGCGCATTTGGAACGCCGGGAAATGGAATATCTATACCGCAGTGGAGATAGTTTTTACCTGATGGATTTAGAAACTTATGAGCAAACCGCCTTCTCTGGAGAGCAGATGGGAGAAACGATTCTGTATTTAAAGGAAAACGAAAAACTGGTAGTGTTAATGCACGGAAACAATATGGTCGGGTTGGAACTTCCCCATACCGTGGAGCTGGAGGTTGCAGAAACTGAACCGGGTTTCAAAGGGGATACCGCCTCCGGGGGATCAAAACCGGCAACCCTGGAGACCGGCCTGGTAATAAACGTCCCCCTGTTTATAAATATCGGCGACCGGGTAAGAGTGGATACCAGAAACGGTGAATATGTGGAACGGGTGTAGAGGAATGATATGGAGGTAAAGGAGGCTATGTCAATGGATTTAAAGGCCCAGGTATCGTATTTAAAAGGACTGGCGGAAGGCTTAAAAATTGATGAGCAGGAAAAAGAGGGAAAAATATTAACAAAAATTATCGATCTTCTGGACAATCTGGTGGATGAACTGCGGGAACTCCAGGAGGATCACGATGAGCTGTGTGAGTACACGGAGGCCATCGATGATGATTTAACGGAGCTGGAGGAAGATTTTTTTGATCAGGTTGATGAAGAAAACGATGAAGATGATATTGAAAAAAAAGACGGGAACCATGATTACGATGAAGGATTTACCATAGAATGCCCTAATTGCCGGGAAATGGTGGTGGTGGGGGCAGATCTGTTAAATGACGATTCTCCTTTGGAGGTAACTTGTCCCGCATGTGGTGAAATAGTGTTGATCGATGATGAAGATTGGGAGGAAGACGAGCTGGAAAAACCGGCAGATGATGGTGAGCAGGAAGAGGACCACGAGTAGAGCAAGCGCAGCGGGCGGGCTTCCAGGCCCGCCCGTTTCAATTATTGTTATTTCTGAAAACCTGAAAGACGGAGGCAATGTTTGGGCAGGGATGGAACCCTGCCCCTACAGCAACTTGTTATGAACTGGAAAGATTGTTGAAGCAGATGTCGTTTTGAGCAGGGATTAAACCCTGCCCTTACACTATAAACAAGGTAGGGTGAGGGGGGGGGTCCTCCGATTCCCTGTTTTCTGTTTCCTGTAGGGGCGGGCTTCCAGGCCCGCCCGTTTCAATTATTGTTATTTCTGAAAACCTGAAAGACGGAGGCAATGTTTGGGCAGGGATGGAACCCTGCCCCTACAGCAACTTGTTATGAACTAGAAAGATTTTTGAAGCAGATATGTCGTTTTGGGCAGGGATGGAACCCTGCCCTTACAGCAACTTGTTGTGAACTGGAAAGATTTTTGAAACAGATGTCGTTTTGGCAGGGATTAAACCCTGCCCTTACACTAGAAACAAGGTGGG
>CAYXBB010000025.1:12373-16394 GCA_964463285.1 uncultured Syntrophomonadaceae bacterium
CAGATGTCGTTTTGGCAGGGATTAAACCCTGCCCTTACACTAGAAACAAGGTGGGGTGAAGGGGGGGGTTCCTCCGATCCCCTGTTTTCTGTTTCCTGTAGGGGCGGGCTTCCAGGCCCGCCCGCTTATTATTGTTATTTCTGAAAGCCTGAAAGACGGAGGCAATGTTTGGGCAGGGATGGAACCCTGCCCCTACAGCAACTTGTTATGAACTAGAAAGATTTTTGAAGCAGATATGTCGTTTTGGGCAGGGATGGAACCCTGCCCTTACAGCAACTTGTTGTGAACTGGAAAGATTTTTGAAACAGATGTTGTTTTGGCAGGGATTAAACCCTGCCCTTACAATTTTGGCAAGGTTCCTTCGGCAATGAATTAGACTCCTGGTAATTTTTTGCGGGTTTAAAACTACCTCGTATCTCCGACCAAAAACTGAACTTCCGAAAACTACAGATTTAAAAAGTTTTTTATAAATATAGGACGGCCTCCCCACATATAATTAACCAGCACCAGCATTAAGCCGGATTTTTTAACGGGGGTGGCGGGTGTACAACCGGCATTCGTCTATAAAACAACAGATATGTTTATTCCTGCCTCCCGCAATCAGGGAGATCCTGAACCTCTTGCCCCCTTCCTTATGGGCGGGGCTTGAGGAGATCCGGCTGCGGTTAAGCCGACCCCTGGCTGTTCACGGTCAAACCGGAGGCCGTTTTTTAAGTTCGGAAGGGCTGCCGGTAACGGCAGATCGGGCTTACCGGCCTACCCGGGAGGATCTATCCAGGGCGCTGACCCTTATCAGCAGCTGTTCACTATATGCGTTTGAGCAGGAACTGCGCTGTGGTTACCTGACCATTCCCGGGGGACACCGGGTGGGGCTGTGCGGCCGGGCGGTACTGGAAAAGGGTAAGATCACCACTCTGACCGATATCTCAGGTTTTAATTACCGTATTGCCCGGGGGATAGAGGGGGTGGCTCTTCCCTATTTGGGATATCTGGTAATACTTTCTGAGCAGCGCCCGGCTCATACTTTGATTGTATCTCCGCCGGGGGGAGGAAAGACCACCTTTCTTCGCGATCTGGCCCGCTGGTTAAGTGATGGAGTTTCCGAGCAGGGGATCCCCGGTTTCAAGGTAGCCTTAGTGGATGAGCGTTCTGAAATTGCCGGTTGTTTCCAGGGGCTTCCCCAGCTCAATGTGGGGAGCAACACCGATGTGCTGGATGCTTGTCCCAAGGCCGAAGGGATGATGATGCTTTTAAGATCAATGGCTCCCCAGGTAATGGTTACTGACGAGCTGGGCAGCCAAGAGGATGTACTGGCTGTGGGAGAGGTGATCCGGGCCGGGGTAAGCCTGATTGCCTCTGCTCACGGTGGCGACTTGGTAGAGCTCAGGAAGCGGCCGGAATTTGGAAAGCTGTTATCTGATCAGGTGTTCGAAAGGGTGATTCTGCTGGGCCGTAGCCGGGGAGTAGGGACTGTGGAAAAGATAGTGGATCCCTGCAGCGGAAAAATTTTCTATCAGTTGCCGGGAGATTGAAGTGGCTGCAATAATATGTAAATTTGGAGGAGCGATCTGCATTATGATTGCCGCGGTGTGGCTGGGTGAAAGTAAAGTGAGGATTCTGAGGCAGCGGGTGCGGCAATTACAGTTGTTTCAGCAATCACTGAAGCTGCTGGCCACGGAGGTAGCCTATGCCCATTCTATTTTGGCAGTGGCTTTTCTAAGGGTTTCCCGGCAAACTTCTTTCCCGGTAGAAGAGATCTACTCTACCGCTGCCCGGATGCTGGACAGCGGGCAGGATCTTAGCGCTCGGCAGGCCTGGAGCAGCGCTTTAAATCAGATCAGCGGTAAAACCTGTTTTACGGAAAAAGATCTGGAGGTAATCGGATCGCTGGGGGTTTCCCTGGGAGAGAGCCGGAAAGAAGGACAGCTAACCCAGATTGAGCTTATTTTAAAAAGGCTGGAATTTGTGCTGCGCGAAGCCCAGGAAGATAAAGCACGCAATGAAAAGATGTGGCGTTTTCTAGGGCTAACGGGGGGAGCGGCCCTGGTTATTTTGTTGTTGTAAAGAGAGGAGTTAGGGTGAACGGAGTAAATATTGATCTGTTATTTAAGATCGCCGGCATCGGCATATTTATCTCGGTGCTCAATATTGTATTAAAGCAGGCTGAAAAACAGGAACAGGCCCAGATGCTTACCCTGGTGGGGGTGGTAATTGTGTTGCTGATGGTATTGCAACTGATCAACCAGCTATTTACCAGTATTAAGACCATATTTAACCTTTTTTAAGAAGGCATCGGATCATGGAAATAGTTCAGGTGGTAGGTTTGGGCCTGGTGGCGGCGATGCTGGTGGCTTTTTTAAGGGAACACCGCCCCGAACTGGCTATCCAGGTTTCCCTGGTGGCCGGCATAATAATTTTTTTACTGGTAATAAACCGAGTAGTGGTGGCGGTACACACCATCACCGAGATGGCCGTAGGGGCCGGAATCAACTTGATCTATCTGCAAGCCCTGCTGCGGATTATCGGGATAGCCTACCTGGCGGAGTTCGGCTCCCAGGTTTGCCGTGATGCCGGTGAAGGCAGTCTGGCTTCCCGGATAGAGCTGGCCGCCAAGATATTAATCCTGGCCCTGGCGTTGCCCATCGTGGTGGCGGTTATGGATAGTATACTTCAGATCATCCCTTAGACTGCCGGTAGCGGGGAGAAAAGATGGTGATTTTGGTCCAAATGCCTAAACCAAAATTTATAATCTTATTTTTTACAATGTTTTTGATTATGCTGTCCGGCAGGGCGGCGTTTGGGGTTTCGCCGGATCAGGGGTGTTTGGAATCCCAGCTAGATTTAAATTATTTTGATCGCTACTGGGGGGAACTGGAACAGGGGGCGGGGGAGCACCTGCCGGGTTTAAGCTGGCGTGACTTTCTGTTGACGCCGGGCAAGGAAGGGGTAAAACTGGATCCGGGGCGGATTTTCGGAGGCCTGGGGCGATACCTGCTGAGGGAGATAATCTTTAACATCAAGCTCTTCGGGCAACTGCTCCTTCTTTCAGTGGCGGCGGCATTTCTAAAAAATCTGGAGACCGCTTTTGGCCGGGAAGAAGTGGCTGCCCTGGCTAGGGCCATAGTATTTGTGGTCTTGATCGGAGTGGTCATGCACAGTTTTGGAGCTGCTTTGATCCTGGCCCGGGATACGGTGGGGAAAATGGTGGAGTTTAGCCTGGCCTTGCTGCCTACCCTGCTGGCCCTGCTGGCCTCGTTGGGAAGCTTTGCATCTTTTACCATATTTCACCCATTAGTGATCTTTGCAATAAATTTTTTTGGAACGTTTATACAGCAGGTAATACTGCCGCTTATATTTTTAAGCGCGGTTCTGGCTTTGGCCAATCAATTTTCGCCCCAGATCAAAATCGGCAAACTATCCGATCTTTTAAAGGATATCAGCGCCTGGGGGTTGGGGTTATGTGTTACTTTGTTTACCGGAATTTTTGCGGTGCAGGGGGTGGCCGGTACCGTCTCCGACGCAGTAAGTTTGAGAGCGGCGAAATATATGACCACGGCCCTGGTACCGGTGGTGGGCAAGATGCTGGCTGATTCGGTGGAGACCGTGGCCGGCGCTTCCCTAATTTTAAAAAACGGCATTTACCTTGCCGGAACGGTGCTACTGGCGCTTCAGGCGATTTTCCCGCTGATTACACTTCTGGCATTGATCGCCATCTACAAGCTGTCTGCGGCCCTGGTTCAACCGTTGGGAGAGGCAAATCTGGGTGAGGCTATCAATGCCATGGGCAACTGTCTCCAGCTAATGTTTGCCGCGGTGGCTTCGGTTGCCGTGCTGTTCATAATTGCGGTAACCGCAGTGGTTGGAGCCGGAAATGCGGCGATAATGTTTCGCTAAATCCCCCCTGCCCCCTTTTTCAAAGGGGGGGATAGGAAGAGGGGTTACATTCTTCCTTGCCAAGGGAAGGGAATAACCCCGGGGACAAGGATTAAAGTCCCCCTTTTGTAAAGGGGGATTTAGGGGG
>CAYXBB010000025.1:16404-26852 GCA_964463285.1 uncultured Syntrophomonadaceae bacterium
AATGCGGCGATAATGTTTCGCTAAATCCCCCCTGCCCCCTTTTTCAAAGGGAGATTTAGGGGGATTTTATAAGGTATCGGCTTCGGGGAGGAAAAAAGATGCTGGAAAGAATCGGAGAACTGGCCCGGAACCTGGTAGTGATTATATTTGTGGCTACCTTGCTGGAGATGCTTATCCCTCAGGGCAGTTTCAGCCGTTACCTGCGGCTGGTGACCGGCTTGCTGGTAATCCTGCTGGTGGTAACTTTTATTGGTACCCTGGTGAACCGTATTCCCGGGCAAATTTCTCTGGTTCCAGTTACCGCCGCTGCGGGGAAACAGGACGGGACCCTGGAGCAGGGGGATCGACTATGGCAGTTGAACCGGCAGCAGGCAGTAACTGTATACCGAACCGCCCTGACCAAATTGATCGAGGAGGAAATCCGGGACCATGAAGGGGTGATTCCGGTCTCGATAAACCTTCAGATTGAAGAAGATCAGACAAACCCGCTGTTTGGTTCGATTTATCAGGCTGTAATCAAAATAACCTCTGCGCCTGAAACGGTGAGCTCGGCAGAGGGATCCATCCGGATAGAACCGGTTAAAATCGGTTCCGACGCCAATCCCGGTAATTGGAGTGAACAGCGGGTTCCGGAGCTGGAGTCGGCTTTGGCCCGGCGGTTGGAGCTTTCGCCGGGACAGATCGAAGTTTGGAAGGGAAATTGAACCGGAGGCAGGATAGTGAAACAAGGGGAAAGGGAAAGCGGCAAGTTGAACCTATGGGAACAGATTGCCCGGGTTCTAAATAAGGATACCGGCCGTCCGTCAAAAAAATTTTACCGAACATTATTCCTGATGCTCTTGCTGGGGGTCGGGCTGTTATGGCTGGGCTCCTGGTTTACCCCCGGCAAGCAGGCACCTTCGCAAACATTTGAAGAAACCGGGGGAGAGGAGACCGGGGGGCCGGAAGAACAGGCGATTATTTCGGGGCTAACGGAAATGATCGGGCAGATCAAGGGTGTTGGAGATGTAAAGATATTTATTACTCTGGATTCGGGAAGCAGGCTGGAACTGGTCAAAGATGAAGAGCGCACCCACCGGCAAACCCTGGAAGAAGACAGCGGGGGCGGAAGTAGAGAGGTTATTGAACAAAACAACCATGAAAGTTACGTGATTTTAAGAAGCAGTCAAGGAGAAGAACATCCTCTGGTGATCCGGGAGCATACACCTTGCTACCGCGGGGTGCTGGTAGTGGCGGAGGGGGTGGAAAATCCGGTGATCAAGGCCCAGGTGGTGGAGGCGCTAAAGGCGACGCTTGGTCTTTCTTGTCACCGTATAACTGTTTTACCCCGTGGAAACTAAAGGAAAGGATGATGATAGTGAACAGAAGGATAATCTGGGTTTTATCAATGCTCCTGTTGATTGCGGGAACTTACTGGATTATCAGCGGTCTGGGGATCGAAATGAAAACCATGGATGAAATAATACCGGATAGTGAGCTGGGAGCCGATCCGGTGATCAGCGGGGCGCAAAATGAATGGGATCTTGAGGAAGGCGGGGTGTTTTTTGTGGAGTACCGCCTAAAAAGAGATCGGGTTAGGGATCAAGAGATTGAGATGCTCAACCAGGTTTTAGAGAACCCTCATTCCAGCCCGGAGGCCAAGCAAGAGGCAGAAAGCAAACTTTTATCTATAATTGATCTTATGGAGCTGGAGCTGACGGTGGAAAATTTGATCCTGGCACAGGGATACGATGATGCGGTGTTTTTTTTCCGGAACCAGGTAGCCACCGTGCTGGTAAAAAGGGAGCAGTTAACCGGAGCTGAATTTGTTCAAATTGCAGAGATTGTGGCGATGGCGGTGGGGGTTGAGCGTGAGGACGTGCAGGTGATTGCCCAGCCGTAATTTGAAGAAGCCGGCGGGCGCAATATCCGCGCATAACCATAGCAGTAATTTCAGAGAGTAATTGAACTGGAGCGGTTGTTTTGTTATAATTAGCTTAATATTAACAGATTTTGGCCGGGGCGGAAGGCCCTAAATACCTTAAATTAAGGAGGTTATCATGTCCGAACACGAACAAACTCTACCCACGGAGCTCGGTACAATTAAAATTTCCGATGACGTAGTATCGATAATTGCCGGATTGGCGGCCACCGAAATTGAAGGGGTGGCGGCAATGAGCGGAGGTATTGCCGGCGGAATAGCGGAGGTGCTTGGCCGGCGCAATCTGGCAAAAGGGGTTAAGGTGGAGGTAGGCACTGAAGAATGCAATATTGATCTGTATGTGATTATTCGCTACGGGGCGCGTATTCCTGATGTATGCTGGTCGGTTCAGGAAAACGTAAAAAAGGCTGTGGAAAGCATGACCGGTCTGCGGGTTCTCCAGGTAAATGTTCATGTTCAGGGGATTAATTTCCCCCAAAAAGAAGGAACGGCCGGCAAAGAATTGGAATAGCAGATATTTTAAAAGTTTTGATGGCGCTAAAGGGGGCCGGCATCACATGAAAAATTTTTTAACGCGACTGGCGGCAGTGTTGCTGGGGATTGCCCTGTTGGTGACAGGTATATTTATTATTGCGGTTTCCTCCGACCTTCTGCCCGTGGTGGGGACAAGGCTTAAGCTAAGTGCAGGCCAGGCTTATCCGGTAATCGCCCTGGCCGGAGGGATAAACATTATCTCCTCTTTATTCCTGTTGCTGGCCATAGGATTGCGATCCTCCCGAAGGCCGGTGGAGACCATACTCTCCTACAGCGAGCTGGGGGAGGTCCGGATAAGCATCGGCGCTCTTGAAAACATGGTATTGCGGGTAACTCAGCAACATAACGCAGTAAAAGAATCCAGCCGCAAGGTGGTAAAAACCCCCCGGGGATTGGTAATCTACCTGCGGGCCAAGGTTTTACCTGATTTAAATCTTCCCACCCTTGCTTCTGAACTCCAGCAAAATATAAACAGCTATATTGAAGAGGTAACCGGTATAAAGGTGGCGGAAGTCAAGGTGTTGGTAGAAAACATTGTATCCGACATCACTATTCAAAAGAAACCGCCGTTAAAGTAGGGCTACATCTTAAGAGGAGGTAGCACTGTTGTCGGAATTTAATTTTCGCGAGCTGTTGGCAAAACATTGGGGGAAAATAGCAGGCGCCCTGACGGGGTTAATCTTTGCCCTGGTAGTGGTAAGTTTCGGCTTTTGGAAGGGCATATTTATTGCGATCTGTGTGGTGGCAGGCTTAATTTTAGGCTGGTACGCCCAGGAAGACGGCTCGGGTTTAAAAAATCTGCTGGAAAAACTATTTAAAGGCAATTAATCCGATAATGCTTCCCCTGAATTTTCATCTTTACAGGTTCAGCCTGCAATCTTTTTGGTATGAACCTGTTTTGTTTGGTATAAACTTGTTATTCAAAGGCACCGGTAAGGTACTGATGGGGTATAGATTTTAAAGGAGGTTGCCGGTTTGAGCCGTCGTTTATCCCGAGAAATAGCATTCAAGGCTTTGTTTCAAATTGATGTCGGAAAGTGTGCTTCCAGATCGGCCCTGCTGTACTCTATGAAAGGGTTCAAGCTGACCGGAGAGGAACAGCAGTTCATCCGGGAGGCGGTGGAGGGCACGCTGACCAATTTAGAACAGATAGACAAAATCATTAAAAGACACCTGATCAACTGGCAGTTGAAAAGGCTTCCGGCGGTTAATCGCAACCTTTTGAGACTGGCCCTGTACGAGATAATATACCGATCGGATATCCCCCTGGCGGTCTCCATTAACGAGGCTCTCGAGCTGGCCAAAAAATACGGCAGCAGCGAGGAAGGAGTAGCTTTTATCAATAGTGTTCTGGATCGGGCTTCCGGGGAAAATTTGCACAGGGAGGGATAGATCTTGCTGCTACTTGCCCTGGATACTTCTGCGTATACTACCTCTTTGGCCCTGGCGGATGAACAGGAGTGTTTGCAATGGGAAGATCGCCGGTTGCTTCCGGTAGATAAAGGGCAGCGGGGGCTGCGCCAATCGGAGGCAGTTTTTGGTCATCTAAAAAATTTAACCCCTCTTTGGGAGGCGGGATCGAAACACCTGGCCGGTAGAAAGCTGCTGGCGGTGACGGCGGCTACCCGCCCTCGCCCGATTAAAAACTCGTATATGCCGGTTTTTAAGGTAGGGCAGGCTTTTGGAACATTTATTGCCCAAACCATGGGGCTTCGGTTTATGCCTACCTCTCACCAGGAGGGGCACATTATGGCCGGCCTCTGGTCGGTCGGGCTGCCTCCCGGCCGCTATTTGGCAGTACACCTGTCCGGGGGTACCACCGATATTCTCTCGGTAATTGAAGATCCTCCGGGTGAACTGCATATCCGGGCTATTGGGGGTAGCGTTGATTTACATGCCGGGCAGTTTGTCGACCGGCTGGGAGTGGCCATGGGCTTTGAATTTCCAGCGGGCCAAAGCCTGGAGGAACTGGCTTGCAGCGGCTCCAGCGACTTGCCCAGGTTGCCGCCGGCGGTAACCGGCACGCAGATCAGCTTTTCCGGGCCGGCCAGCCAGGCGGAACGTTATTTACACCAGGGATGTCCACCCGGAGAACTGGCCCGGGCGGTGGAAATTTGTCTGGCTGATTCCCTGGCTCTGGCCCTGGAAGCCGCTCCGAATCTAACTTCTTTTAAAAGCGTGCTTTTGGTAGGGGGAGTGGCCTCCAACCGATTTATTCGAAAGCGATTGGAAGAAAAATTTCGGGAACTGCCTCTAAATTTTGCCGGCCCCGGCCTTTCGACAGACAATGCGGTAGGGGTGGCTATGCAGGCTGTCCGTAAGCTGGCCCATTCCTAAAATGGCTGCCGGCCCTAAAAGGATATTGCTGTCAATTGGCGAAATGTAGACAATGTTGACTAGTCCGAACAGGGTAAACATTAGCACTGCCTACTCCGGGGGGGTGGTGTAGAAAAAGTATCAGAGCCTTTATTTTTATAATAGCGTTACTGTAAATATTCCGAGGGAGAGGGGAATATGGCCAAAATTTATTTTAGCAGCTGGAACGGCCAAGTGATCGATGGCCGGGATAAAGAACTGAACCAGCGCCTGGAAACCTCCGAGCTTAATTTGCCCGATCAGCTAAACGGCCGGCCGGTAAGGGCGTTTCTGGGTTGGGGCGGGCTGGTGATTGTAGATCCGGAAATTAATATTGTGGAAGCGCTAAGGGTATTTTTTAAACAGGTTCAGAAAGAATCTTGCGGCCGCTGTATCCCCTGCCGTATTGGCAGCCAGGTTATTGCTGAAAAACTTGACCGCCTGGTAGTTGGGAAAGGAACTGCCTCCGATCTGCAGGTGCTTGCGCGTCTGGGGCGGCTGGTTAAAGATTGCTCACTTTGCCAGTTAGGCCAATCATCACCGGTGCCCCTGCTGGAAGCGCTTAGTTATTTTGCTCCTGATTTTGAAGCCTGTCTGGGCAGAGACCGGCCGGCTTCCCAGAAACTTTATTATCATTCTTTATTGACTACTCCCTGCCAGAACGGTTGTCCGGCACATATTGATATTTACAAATATATCGGAGGAATCAGAGAAGGCTGCTACCAGGAGGCGCTGAAGGTTATACGTGAAAAAACCCCCCTGGTGGGAACCCTGGGCCGGGTTTGTGTTCATCCCTGCGAAGACAACTGTCGTCGCCAGTTGGTGGATGAACCGCTATCTATCCGGGTGTTAAAACGCTTTGTAGCCGATGAGGAGGTCAAACGCCGGCGAATCCCGCCCGAACAACAAGTTACCGGCAACCGGATTAAGGTGGCGGTAATCGGTTCCGGGCCGGCCGGACTGACCGCTGCTTACCGGCTGGCAGGCAAGGGTTACGAGGTTACTATTTTGGAAGCCCTTCCGGTTGCCGGAGGGATGCTGGCGGTGGGAATACCGAGTTACCGGCTGCCCAGGGAAATTTTAAATGCCGAAATAGACCTGGTAAGATCCCGGGGGGTTGAGATCAAACTTAATACCCGGGTGGGATCAGATCTGCCGCTGACCCGGTTATGGGAAGAGGGCTTTAAAGCCATATTTGTTGCTACCGGACTTCATCAGAGCAGTTCCATGAGAGTGGAAGGAGAGGATGCCGGCTACCGGGGATTCATACCGGGGGTGGAATTTTTACGGCGGGCCAACCTGGGCCAGAGCATGGAATTGGGGGAACGGGTAGCGGTAATTGGCGGCGGCAACGTGGCCATGGACTGTGCCCGCTCTTCGTTAAGGTTGGGAGCCGGGGAGGTCAACCTGGTTTACCGTCGGTCCCGGGCGGAGATGCCGGCCAATGAGGAGGAAGTGATCGCCGCCGAGGAAGAAGGAGTAAACTATCATCTGCTGGCCAACCCGACCCGGATATTGGCTGAAAATGGACGGGTAACCGGCATGGAATGTATAAGAATGGAGTTGGGCGAACCCGATAGCAGCGGGCGGCGCCGGCCGGTGCCGGTGGAGGGCTCTGAATTTGTGATGAAGCTGGATACTATTGTGCCGGCCATCGGGCAGATTGCTGATCTGTCGCTGCTGGGGGAAAACAGCGGAGTAGGAATTTCCAGGCGGGGGACGCTGGAGGCGGATCTCTCCACCATGGCTACCTCGGTGCCCGGTATTTTTGCCGGGGGTGATGTGGTGCTGGGTGCCCGCACGGTGGTGGAAGCGGTGGCTACCGGAAACCGGGCCGCGGAGGCCATGGATGCTTATCTTAAACTTGGCAAGATCTTAGTCAACCCGCAGGTGGCTTTAGAACAGTTTATAGAACAGGTGGGGGTATTTAACTCCAACGAGAAGGTTTCACTGGTGGGAGGTAAGAGCAGGCAAACTGAGGAAGCCCTGCCTGTCTCGGAAAGGTTAACAGGTTTTAATGAGGTTGAGTTGGGATTCAAAAGCCCGGTAGAGGCCGTCTGCGAAGCGGAGCGTTGCGCCTTCTGTTTAAGCCTGGGTATGGTTATTACGGAACCAAGGGGAGGGGAATGCGGTGAAGACGATTAAACTAACTATTAACGGCCGGCAGGTTTATGCCGAAGAGGGGACCACTATCCTGGAGGCTTCACGGGAAAGCGGAATTGATATCCCTACCCTGTGCTACCACTCCCGGCTGCGCCCCTTGGGACGTTGTCGCCTGTGCCTGGTAGAGGTGGAGGGGCTGGATAAGCCGATTACCGCCTGTGATAACCCGGTGCGGGAGGGCATGGTGATAATTACCGATACTCCGGCGCTACGCCAGGCCCGGGAAGAGATCTTGAGCTTGCTGATTTCTACCCATCCGGCCGAGGATTGCCTTACCTGTGAGAAAAGTGGAGCCTGTGAGCTACAGGAAAAGGCTTACAGTTTGGGGATTGAAATTCCCAAGCAGCTGGAGCGACCCCTGCTGCCGGGTTTGCAGGGAGAGGATCCTTATATCATCAGGGATGAGCAAAAGTGCATACTTTGTGGACGCTGCCAGCAGGTTTGCAGCGAAGGAGCGGGGGTTTTTGTTTACTCTCAGATAGGTAACGGGCTTTCCACCCGGATGGTTCCTTCCCAAGCAGGGCGGGAGGTGACCCTGAAGGAGGCAGGTTGTATATACTGCGGGCAATGCCTGGATGTATGCCCGGTAGGCGCACTTACGGAACGCTCCCGAATGGAAGCAGGCCGGGAATGGGAGTTCAACTCCGCTATCGGGGTTTGCCTGGAATGCGCCCTGGGTTGCCCGCTGGAACGTCAGACTTTGCGCGGCGAGCTGGTGCGGGTGCTTTCTCCGAGGGAAGGATCGCCGTTTCAAGGACTATGCCGGAACGGCAAGTTTCCGGAAAACTACGGGGAGCGCCTGTTGACCCCGCTGCTTTTGGAAGAGGACGGCTTACGGGAAACGAATTATGAAGAGGCGTTTCAGGTTGTCGCCGGGGCTTTGGGAAAAATAAAACAAAGAAACGGCGGCAGTAGCCTGGCGGTTCTGGCGGACGGGCGCTGCAGTAATGAAGAGAGCTATCTTTACCAGAAACTGGCTCGGGCGGGACTGGCTTCCAACCACGTGGATCTGGGGACAACCCCGGGATGGGTTAGGGCTGCGGTAGCTTTGTATCAGGCTGCCGGCCCTTACGGCAGACCTTCTTTAACTGCTCTTTCCCGATCAAGATCCGCCATATTTGTGGTGGGATCCGATCCGGAAAAGACTCATCCGGTTGTATCTATGGCCATTCGCCGGGCTTCCCGTTTTTGCGGTGCTCCGGTAGTCTGGATCGGGTACGAGGCTTCCGCAGATGAAAGTTGGGCCGATATTCAACTGGTCCCCGCAGAAGGCGGTCTGGCAGATCTGTTAAAGGGGATTGCCGCCGCCAGGGGAGGCCGCCCCTACAGTCACCTGGCGGAAAGAAGCGGGGTTTGTGCTCAAGAGATAGACCGGGTTGCCCGGTGGTATGACCCTGCGGGTTTTACGCTGGCGACTCCTTCTTTTTACAAGGGAGCCGGGGAGGTTACGGTAGGTGCGCTGTTAGAACTTGCCCGGGGGGGAGGGCAGCTGGAACGGGGCAGAAGTAATCTCTGGCTTCTGCCTTCACAAGCCAATGCCCGAGGAATTTTAGAAAACGGCGGCTCACCTTTGTTTTTGCCGGGATATACACCGGTTCAGGACAGCCGGTTCCGGAAGAAAATTCAAGATATCTGGGGGAAACAGCTTCCCCAGGAAACCGGATTTTACCGGGAGCAGGTTATTCCGGCAATTCGGGAAGGAAGGATCAGGGGGCTGTTGTTAATTGGAGACCGGGAATATCCGGATCTGGATTTGGGGGGACTGGACTTTTTGGCGGTGATTACTCCCCGCCTGTATAAAACCGTCTGGAAGGCAAACGTGGTTTTCCCCGCCCTGCCCGTGTTTGAAAAAGAAGGATATTTCACCAGTGCCCAGGGGGAACCTCTCCTGAACCGGCCGGCGGAAAAACCGACGGTGATGGAAGACTGGCGGATAGCCGACCGGTTATTGAACAAAATGGGTATAGGTTCTGCTTACCCCGGTTTGGAGGCAGTGCGGGAAGAGATCTGCCGGGTAAGCGGGAAAACAGCCCTGTGGGAACCATCGCCCTGATAAGGCGGCGGGGGGCGCATAGCGGGTGAGCCGGGGAACTGATCGTTCAACCTGGTGAAGGCAATTCCCGCAGGCGGTCGTGCCGGCGATAGCGGCGGGCGAGTAGGGTAGGGATCACCCTGTTTGCGCTAATAACCTGGGGGACAGTCTTCTGCTTGGAGACTGTCCTTTTTTAGAGATTGAAAAATGAAACCATAGTTATGATCTAAAGACGGGAAGTGCCGTATGAGTATTGATCGCTATCTGCTGAGCCGGAAAGAGATGATAGACAACGCTTTGGGAGAGCTGTTTGCCGAACCGGGGCACCCCGAAATCATATACCAGGCCATGCGTTACAGTGTCCTGGCGGGAGGTAAAAGGCTGCGGCCCATACTCACCCTGGCTGCTGCGGAAAGCCTGGGCGCTCCAGCAAAAGAAGTGCTGGGCCTGGCCTGCGCAGTAGAGCTTGTGCACACTTATTCTTTAATTCATGATGATCTGCCGGCCATGGATGATTCTAATTTACGGAGAGGAAAACCCACCTGCCACCTGGTCTTCGGAGAGGCGATGGCCATCCTGGCCGGAGATGCGTTGCTGACCAGGGCTTTCCAGTTGGTAGCGGAGTACGGAATCAACAGCGGCAACCACCGGAGAGCATTGGAAGTCGCCTGTAGACTGTCGAAGGCGGCGGGAGAAAAAGGCATGATTGGCGGCCAGGTGTTGGATCTGTTGGGTGAAGGCAAGAACACCAGTCTCTCGGAGCTGGAACAGATGTACCGTCTGAAAACCGGAGCCTTGATTGAAACAGCAGTTATAAGCGGCGCCCTGGCCGCCGGTTCATCTCCGGATCAACTGGCAGCGCTGACCGGTTATGCTTCCAAGCTGGGTTTGGCCTTTCAGATTGTTGATGATCTCCTTGATCGGGAAGGTGACCCTGAACAGATCGGCAAGCCGCTGAATACCGATGAAGCTCATTTTAAAAGCACCTACCCCGGTCTGTTGGGGTTGGAATCGGCCCGGCGGCAAACCGAGGAATTATACAAACAGGGGTTATCTTTCCTGGAACCTTTGGGGGATATCGGCAACCTACTTCGGCAACTGGCCAGGTATTTGGTATTTAGAAACCGCTGACCCGGGAACGTATCGGGGGGACGGAGTGGTTGTTTCCACTATCCGAACTACCCATATGCCCGACGATTATACCAAAGAAGGTAACAGGACCTGCCTCGCCGGGTCAGGCTTCGGGGAATGGGCCTGCTGGTTTTTGAAAACACACATTTGCGGCCGGATCCCCGCGGTAGTCTGTTTATTGTGCATACGCTTCCGGTATGCTATAATTACCGTTAGCCGAAAAGCATAAGTGGTGCAGTATCCTAGTTGGCACGACCCCTTCGAAAACGGGCCTAAAAATCCGTTAAGGGCACATCGATGAAGTTCCTGGTG
>CAYXBB010000026.1:0-24924 GCA_964463285.1 uncultured Syntrophomonadaceae bacterium
AAATCCTCTCGTCCCCACCAAAGAAATCCTGCATCTGTACCGGGGCAGGGTTTTTTTTATTTTATAAAAGATCGGTTCTAAGTAAGATGTTAGTTGAAAAAGATCGGAAAAACTTGAGCTTGCCTGATTGACAAAAGGTGACCCGGTATAGATAACAAGGGTTTGCAAGTGACGAACGCCGGCAACCTTTCCATTTAGGGAAGATGTTGTTTGAATATTACGCTTTAAGGTGGTAGACTGTAGTAGGGATCCTTGGTCTGGCAGCCCTGCAGAGATTAAAATTGGATGGATTAATTAACAAGTAGTAAACAGGAATAGAAATATGGCTGAACACAAGCAGGTAAAGATCAAATTAATGCCTCCTTACGTTAAGGCCGGCACTGGAGAATACATTCTGGCTATAACGGAGGCGTTAACTTTACGCCGATTGGCAGAACAAATTTCCAGGGAATGGAAAGATAGACTTGCTTTCGAGCTGCTGGATCAGCAAGGTTATTTAACCGCCGAATTTATCATTAACGGAAGGCATTCCCCCTCTGATTGTCTGGTAGACGATGGTGATACTGTTACCATTATCCCTTATATCGGCGGGGGCTAATTTGCCATCAAATTTTGCTATTTATGGACAGAAGTTGAACCTGGAGATGGAGGTGGTGGTTGAGAGCTTGAATTTGGCGGATGAATTTATAAAAACCTGATCGGTAGCAGGTAATTAAATAACGCTTAAATCGTTGATAGAAGCCGAGGTTTAATACCCCGGCTTTTTTTAAAAGGATATTTGCTTTAAAATCAAGAAAGTATATACTATGTACATTGATGGGAGAATGGAAAAAAGTGTTGGGATCATTTAAGATGGAATAATATTTTTTACAGATAATGCCCCTGGCCGCCTTTGCTGACGTTAAAATTCACCTATTCACAGCAATTATTATTTATTCTTTTCAGGGGTATCATACAAAGCAAAGGAGTGGTCCGGATGAAAAATATTGTGTTAATTGAGCCCCAGTCAAAAGCAGATCATGTATATAGTTTTGTGCAAATGCCCCGGTTGGGGCTACCTTTGTTGGGGGCCCTTCTAAAGGCTGAGGGCTACGGGGTAACTATTTATTTGGGACAGGGAGATCGACTGCCCTGGCCTAAAATATTACAGGCCGATTTGGTGGGGATTTCCACTACTACTTCTACCAGCCGAGAAGCCTATTGCATGGCCGGCTATGCGCGCTCTCACGGTCTTCCGGTAGTGATCGGAGGAATTCATGCCACCCTCATGCCGGAGGAAGCCCTGACCTATGCCGATTACGTGGTTAGGGGGGAAGGGGAGCACAGTTTTCTTGAACTAATCCACACGCTGGAGAAAGGCTGTTTGCCGGAAGGCATCCCCGGAATTTCGTACTGGGAACAGGGCCGGGCTGTTCATAACCCTGATCAGCAGGGTTGGATAGATATTGATCAGTTTCCCAGCGCCGATCTTTCTCTTTATCATCCGCCGCTATCCGGTCGTACCTTACCGGTGCTCACCTCCCGGGGTTGCCCCCACAACTGTACCTTTTGTTGTGTAACCATCATGTTTGGGCGGGGCTACCGGTTCCGGAGCAATGAAAAGGTGCTGGAGGAACTTTCCGCCTATCGGGGTAGGAATGTGTTCTTTTGCGATGACAACTTTACCGCCAACCGCCGGCACAGCAAGGAACTGCTTCAGGAGATGATTGATCGCAAAATTAATCTTAAAAGCTGGGGCGCCCAGATCCGGGCGGAAGCGGTTCGAGATGATGAGTTGCTGAGATTGATGTACCTTTCCGGTTGTCGGATTGTTTATGTAGGGCTGGAGTCAATCAATCCCGCCACCCTGGAGGCATATCAGAAAAACCAGAGTGTGGAAGATATTAAGGTGCTAATCCGCCGCTGTCACGACTACGGCATCAAGGTGCATGGCATGTTTATTTTCGGAGCCGATACCGATACCGTCCAGACCCTTCGGGACACGGTGGATTTTAGCCTGGAATCCCGGATTGATAGCGTTCAGTATATGATACTTACCCCCCTTCCCGGGACCCCGCTTTATGAGCAATTGGAATCCAGTGGCCGCTTGCTGACCAGGGACTGGGAACTATATGACGGGCACCATGTGGTTTATCAGCCGGCTCAGATGTCGCCGGGACAGTTAACCGAAGAAACTATTTCAGCTTATAAGCGCTTCTATTCTCTGAACAATATATTCAAAAACGCTGCTCTTACCGGTTTCGGATCGGCAGTATTCCGGGGGATCGGGTGGTGGATGATCCGCCGGTTTGAGCGTAAGGATCGCTGGTTTGATCCGGTGCTGGAAAAACTTCGCCATAGCAGTGCGCTTTCTGTGCCGCTTCTTTACAAGCGTATTCCCTTATTAAAAAAATCGGCGGCCCAGGTTACGGTTTCTGACAAATCGCTTAGGATCTTTATCTCTGAAAGGAAGGGGATTACTTATCTGCGGGTAAAAGGCCTTCTGGACCGTCTTGCTTTAAAGGAACTAAAGCGCACCATCCGCAGGCTTGTACCCAGAAACAGTTTTCATGTGGTGCTCAACATGGAAGGACTGTCATTTTCTTCGGAGGGGGCGATTAAACTCTTTAGCGGTTTTCTGGGAAAATTAGGGGACCGGGTGCGCCGGCTACAGGTGGTTGCCCGTAAAGAAGATAATATACTGCCCTGTGTAAAGAAGAGCAGCCGCCGGTCTAAATTGCCCCGGTTTGAGGTGCTTTTAAATCGGCGCTAACCGGCGCGTTGTAGGGGTGGACGATGTTCACCTGTTTCCCGCCAATTGCAGCAAATGATCACTTAAAAAACGTAGGGGTGGACGACTCTGTCCACCCGTTTCCGGTCGGGTGATTTTTATGAAACAGTTGCCCCGGAGGAAAAATATCCGGCTAAAAAGCTATGATTATTCAAACACGGGATACTATTTTGTTACCATATGTACGAAAAACAAACAAAAGCTATTTGGCGAAATCATCAGAACAGATGATCCTGTCTGTCCTTCAACAGCTATGCAGGCCAATTCAATTGGTAAAATTGTAAAAGAATGTTGGTATAAAATTAACGATATTTGTGATCACATAAAAACCGATGCTTTTTGCCTTATGCCGAACCATATTCATGGAATCATCATGATCCTCACGGGTGGACAGAGTCGTCCCCCCCTACCGAAGATAATACAGGGTTTTAAATCTGTATCTACTAGAATGTGTTTTTCGTATAACCTGAAGATCATTTGGCAGCGTGGCTATTATGACAGGGTGATAAGAAATGAAAGAGAATACCTGAAGGCATGTGAATACATAGAAAACAATTCCTTAAAATGGGTTGAGGATAAATACTATATTTAAGGGTGGACGACTCTGTCCACCCGTTTCCCCATCCCCGCGTTTGTCTGGTTTTATGTTTTTACCTTGGCCAACAGTGGTTCGGGAGAGTACAGCCGGCGGGCATTATAACCGGTGTGGAGTAACCGGTGGGCCTCCGGGCTTCCCGGATGTCCGAGGAAATCCTCATAAAGCTTAATTACGGCCGGGTTTTCATGGGATTTGCGGTGTTTTTTAAGCCTGTCCTGCCGGTGAAGACCTTCTGCCCGCCGGGAACGATGTACTATCTGTTCGTTCCAGTCGTTGGTCTCGATATAAATAGGCTGGCCTCCTCCTCCCACGCATCCCGCCGGGCAGGCCATCACTTCCACAAAATGATATTCCTTTTGCCCTTTCAGAACGCCCTCGATCAGCCGGCGGGCGGCCCCGGTTCCGCGAGCCACCGCCACCTTGATCCGGTGTTTGCCCATTTCAATTTCCGCATCCTTATATTCCAGGGCCCTTACCTCATGGTATTCTACCCTTTCCAGTTCTTTCCCGGTCACCCACTCGTAAACGGTCCTTAACGCGGCCTCCATCACCCCCCCGGTGGTGCCGAAGATCACCCCTGCCCCGCTGGCATAACCAAGGGGGGAATCAAATTCTTCCTCCGGCAGCTTTTTCAAATCCAGGCCCGCCTGGAACAACATCTGGGCGAACTCTCGGGTGCTGAGTTCGGCATCCACATCCCTAAAACCGCTGGCGTTCATCTCCGGGCGCAGCAGCTCGTATTTTTTGGAAACACAGGGCATGATGGAGACGCAAAATATCTTGCCGGGGTCAATCCCTGCCTCCCGGGCGTAGTAGGTTTTGGCCAGCGCCCCGAATATCTGCTGGGGGGATTTTACTTCCGACAGATTGTTGATAAACTGGGGATAAAAGCTTTCGCAGAAGCGTACCCAACTGGGACAGCAGGAGGTAAACTGGGGAAAGGGGCCTCCGCTTTCCAATCGCTCCATTAATTCTTTGGATTCCTCCATCACCGTGACATCCGCCCCGAAACAATCGTCAAAAACCCGGTCGAAACCCAGCCGCCTCAATGCCGCCACCATTTGACCGGTAACCAGCGTGCCTACCGGATAACCGAATTCCTCGCCGATGGAGACCCGGATGGCAGGGGCAGTCTGAACGATTACGTGCAGATCGGGGTTTTGCAGCGCCTCCCAGACGGCTGCCGTTGAATCCTGTTCCCGGAGGGCCCCGGTGGGGCAGACCGTTATGCACTGCCCGCAGTAAATACAGGGTGTTTCCATCAGCGATCCGTTGTAAGCCGGCCCGACCACTGCTTTAAAGGATCTTTCCACCATGCGGTAGATCCCTATCGACTGGAAATACTCACATACCGCCACACACCGCCGGCAGCGGATACATTTATCCGGCTCCCGGACCACGGAGGGTGAGAGATCATCAATAGCAAAATGGTTCCTGCTGCCGGCCACGGTGAGATCCCGGATTCCATAACGCTTGGCCAGGCGCTGTAGCTCGCAGTTCAGGTTGCGTTCACAGGTCAAGCATTCAAAAGGGTGGTCCGAAAGAAGCAGCTCGATCATCTGTTTGCGGGCATTAAGTACCTGCGGGGTATTGGTGTAGACTTGCATCCCCTCCCGGGCGGGTAGAATGCAGGAGGTGTCCAGAGTGGGCCTTCCTTCCACCTGCACCAGGCAGACCCGGCAGGAGGCAGGGGCATTGAGATCCTTTAGATAGCAGAGGGTGGGGATATCAATTCCCAGCTTCCGGGCCGCCTCCAGCACGGAGGTTCCTCCCTCCACCTGCACCCTTTGGTGATCAATCCACAGTTCGGGCATCGATCTTTTCTCCTCTAGTAATTGCTTCAAAGGGGCATTCTTCCAGGCAGCGCAGGCAGTCGGTGCATTTGGCCGGATCGATGCGGTAACCGCTCTCCTTGTTACCGCTGATGGCCGCCGCTCGGCAGATGCGGGCACATAAGCCGCAGGCCCGGCAAATGCCGGCATCTATCCGGGGGCGGTTTAAACGGGCGCAAACTCCCGCCGGGCAGTAATGATCCCTGATGTGGGCCAGGTATTCATCTTTAAAATAGCGCAGGGTGCTCAGTACCGGGTTGGCGGCGGATCGACCCAGGCCGCACAGGGAAGTGTTCTTTATAAGCCGACCCCAGTACTCCAGCCGCTCCAGATCATCTTCCTGGCCCTCGCCATGAGTGATGCGTGTTAAAATTTCCAGCAGGCGCTTGGTGCCGATCCGACAAGGTGTACATTTGCCACAGGATTCATCTTGGGTAAAATCCAGGTAGTAGCGGGCGATATCCACCATGCAGGTATCCTCGTCCATTATGATCAGGCCTCCGGAACCGATCATGGAGCCGATTTCCAGCAGGCTGTCATAATCCAAAGGGATATCCAGATGTTCTGCTCCCAAACATCCCCCGGAGGGACCGCCGGTTTGGGCGGCTTTGAAGGCTTTATTGCCGGGGATACCGCCTCCGATATCGAAAACGATCTCCCGCAAGGTGGTCCCCAGGGGGACCTCCACCAGACCGGTATGGCGCACCTTTCCGGCCAGGGCAAACACCTTGGTTCCCTTGCTATGGTCACAACCTATTTTGTTAAAACGCTCCGCTCCGTGAAACATAATTACCGGAATATTGGCCAGGGTTTCCACATTATTGATCAGCGTCGGCAAATTCCATAGACCGCACTGGGCCGGAAAGGGAGGCTTCGGCTCGGGATCCCCTCGTGAGCCCTGAATCGATGAGATCAAGGCGGTTTCTTCTCCACATACAAATGCCCCTGCTCCGGCACGGATCTCGATCTCAAAATTGAAGCCGGACTGTAAAATATTGTCCCCCAAAAAATTGTTTTCCTTAGCCTGCTTGATGGCTTCTCGAGATCGTTTAACCGCCAAAGGATATTCCGCCCGGACATAGATGAAACCCTGGCCGGCTCCGGTGGCATAGCCGGCGATAATCATTCCTTCCAGCACGCTGTGGGGATCGCCTTCCAGGATGCTGCGATCCATAAATGCTCCGGGATCTCCCTCGTCGGCATTGCAGATGACGTACTTTTGTTCCCCGGGTGAAAGGCGAACCTGCTCCCATTTTAAACCGGTGGGAAAGCCGCCGCCCCCCCTTCCCCGCAAACCCGATAGCTTCACCTGCTCAATTATTTGTTCCGGGCTCATCCCGGTTAGCACCCGGGCCAGGGCAGTATATCCCTGATGTTTCATGTAATCTTCGATGTTGGTGTTGATTACCCCGCAATTGCGAAGCACCAGCCGGGATTGCCTCCGGTAAAAGGGCATATCTTCCTTGCGGCGGTGTTCTTCGCCGGTAAGGGGGTCGCGATGCAGCAGTCGCCCAACAATGTTTCCGTTTACGATATGTTCCCGGATAATTTCCCGAGCCTGCTCCGGTTTCAGCTTGCGGTAAATAATTCCTTCCGGGTAAATGATTATGCTCGGCCCCTCACTGCAGTTACCGATGCAGCCTACTTCTTTAATCTCCAGTTGCAGGCGGTTTTTATTTAGCTCATCTTGTAGGGCTTCCTTAACCTCCCGGCAACCTACCGAGGTGCAGGGAAGACCACCGCATAAAAGTATCCAGTGCTCTGTGCGGGGGGGCATGCGTTCCTGTTGCAGCTCTTCCCAAAGGGTGCTCATTTAAAAACAACTCCTTTACTACCGGGTGCTTTCGGGGCTGCCTTGCCGTATATAGCCAGGGTCGTCCTGCCGGGAAAGCTGTTCCAAAAGCCGATCGATCTTTTCTACCGTAAATTCCCCGTATAGCTCCTCCCCGATCTTGAGCACCGGGGCGGCGCTGCAGGCTCCCACACAGCGGGTGGTGGACAGGCTAAACCTTCCATTCTCCGACACCTGGCCCGGTTCCAGAGCCAGCTTTTCTCTTAGTTTTTCCAGCAATTGATGGCTGCCCTTAACGTAGCAGGCGGTACCGGTACATACCTCCAGGCGGTGACGCCCTACCGGCACAGTAGAAAACTGGGAATAAAAGCTGGCTACACTGTATATTTCAGCCAGGGGTACAGAGAGTTCGTTGGCAATAAAGATCAATACCTCCCGGGGAAGGTATCCAAATGCCCGTTGTGCTTCCTGAAGCACCCCGATCACCGCTCCTCTTTTTCCCCGGTAACGCTCTAGGATAGGCAGCAGGTTGGACTTAAGTTCCTGATTCTGAACGGTGTTAACCGTCACATTTGACCTCCAAGGATGGTGTGATTGCACATGAAATAAGACAATCTTAGCCTGTTACCGAAAGCTTAGAACATACCTGGGAAAAAAAGCCGGGGTCTATTTTGACTGATTGGTGAATAAAGTGTACAAGGAAAAAATTTTCTCGGTAGCACCTGCTATTTTATACAAATAATATTTGACCCAGGTTTGTGATAACTTATTATGAAGAGGGGTGGATATCTTGCGAACCGCAAATTCTATCCGCTTGCTGGCCAGGGTGGCGCTGCTCCTGGCTATAACCCTGGTTATCCAGGCCCTGCGGTTGCCTACACCGGTAACCGGCCCGCTGGTTAATTTAATGTTGATCCTCTCCACAGCTCTGGTGGGGGCTGCCGGGGGAGTAGTTATTGGTCTGTTGACACCCTGGGCGGCGTTGTTGCTGGGCATTCTCCCCCCGGCCCTGGCTCCAGCAGTACCTTTTATTATGGCGGGAAATGCCCTTTATTGCTTTTTATTTGGCTTGTTTAACCAGAGGTTCAAAGGTGGGGATTTGGTAGGGGTGGGTGCGGGATCGATCCTTAAATTTGCACTGATCGCGGTACCGGCCGGTTACCTGCTACAGCTTCCACCTCCGCTGGTAGAGATATTGCTGGCGCCCCAGCTGATAAATGCTCTCATCGGCGGGGTAGCAGCCATACTGTTAGTTCGCCCCCTGCGCCAGGCTTTATCTAACCGAAAAAGTTAGATTTGGACGGAGACGAGGTTTTACCAAGCTTCAGGAGACAAGGGATCGGAAGCTGGAGGCGGGAAAAATTTTTAATGACGGGGGAAAAAAGGGACAAGGCTATGCCTCGTCCCTAAACACCCGGATCATGAATGGCGAGCGCCCCCGGGGAATCCCTTCGGGACAACTCTGACAACCCTATTACAGGTTGTTGGCCTGGATAATCTGTTGCACGGTTACTTCGTATTGACGCGAAATACTGTAGAGCGTTTCCCCTGATTTTACGGCATGAATGGTCCGGCGATCACCGGGGGGCGGCAGCATTTTATCGACCGTGTTAAAGGAGTACCCTTGATCCTTTAATCCGCTGATAATACGCGGCAAAGCCTGCACGGTTTTCGGCCCCCCGATATGCATCAAGATGATCGCGCCGGGGGAGACATTCTCCAGCACCCGGTTAACCACATAATCCACGGTAACTGTTTTCCCCCCGATCTCATCCGCCCAGTCGTGGGTATCCACCGTCCACATAATACTGTAGGGATAACCCTCCCGGCCCAGAATATCCAGCAGCAGCTGGTTGTATTCACCATAAGGTGGGCGGAAAAGATAAGGCCTGGTACCGGTGGTGTTCATTATTATCTCTGTGGATTGGCGCATTTCCTCCAGGATTTGGTCGGCATCAAGCTCCTTCATATGAGGATGAGTCAAAGAATGATTGCCCACGGTGTGGCCCCGCTTGACAATTTCCCGAGCCAACTCCGGATGATCCTTTGCCCAAAGTGCCCGCGGAAAGAAGGTGGCGGTAACCCCGTGCCGGTCCAGGGCATCCAGCAGGGGGATGGTTTGATCATAGAGCCACCCCGAGTCAAAGGTCAGTGCGACCTGTTTGGTTCCCGGATAAAGGGTCCCCTTGCTGATTACCTCGGAGGCAACCCCTTCCCCCGCTTCCCCGGCAACCGGGATAACAAGTAACTGTCCGGTATAGATTATCACTTCCCCCGCCGGCGGCTGTTCCGGAGAAAAAGGTTTTTCAACGCCGCCCGGGGTTTCCTGCGGGCGTTCTTCAGGTTTTTCCGCAGGATCGGGGTCCGGAAGAAGGTTGTCCGGGACATGGCCCGGGGAGGAGGGGTTATCGGGATCGTCGTCGAGGTTATCGAGCGGGCTATCCGGCGGCGGGGTCGAAGCATGGAAAATGCTTTTTATAAAACCGCGGGCCTCATCCCCAAAAGTCCAAGCGGCATAGCCGGTAGCGGCCACCGCCAGGAGAATTATGATCACTACAGATAGAGTTTTCTTACCGGATCTTTTGCCGGCCACTTCACCCACCCCTTTTAATTTATATATAAGTTAGTCTGTTAATCTTATTACAAGTTCGCCGGCAGATCATTAAGTAATTATTGGGATAGCCGGGCGGGAAACCCTGCTTTCGGGTATTAAACAATATTACAGGACGGTTGGCTCCTCACCTTCGTCAGGTTTATTTTTGCTTGACAGAAGTTTTCTTCAATTATATAATGTTTTCAAGGATAAACGCTCGTTTGAAACATACGTTATAAACATGGAGCAGAAACAGTTGATACTTAGTCGCTTGATTATAAAACATAGAAAGCAAGTTTTGATCATCGGGTTGCTGCTGCTCATCCCGGCCGCCCTTGGTTATTTACATACGGATGTCAATTACGATCTTATATCATATTTCCCCCGGAACCTACCCTCTGTCGTGGGCGAGGATCTGCTGGAAGAGAAATTCGGCATGTCCAGCTTCGCTCTGGTGATGACCAACGACAATGAACTATTTGAAGTTGCCGAGCTAAAGCGGGAGCTATCGATGATCGAAGGGGTCAAAGAGGTAGCCTGGCTGGATGATTTTACCGACATTCATATCCCTGCCGGTTTTATGCCGGAAGCGGTTGAAGAAAGATTTTTATCCGGGGAATCTGCTCTATTGCAGATAAAATTTGAGGGGAGCGCCCGCTCCGAACTAACTGCGGGAGCGATTAAAAAGATACGCACCCTGATCGGTGAAGATGCATACCTCGGCGGACAGCCGGTATTTATTTCCGAAATGGAAGAGGCTACCAGGAAAGAGATGATCATATACACGGCGGTTGCCCTCCTCTGTCTCCTGGCGGTCCTCTCCCTCTCCATGACTTCGTTTTTAGAACCGCTGCTCCTGCTGCTGGCCGTGGGGCTAGCGGTTATCTATAATATGGGAACAAACTTTATTTTCGGCAGGATCTCTTTTATTACCGCCTCCATTGCGGCGGTAATGCAGCTCGGGGTATCCATGGATTATTCCATCTTCCTCCTGCACCGTTTTGAAGAGGAGAAGCAAACTTTTACTGATCCCCGGGAAGCGATGGCTGCCGCGGTTGCCAAGACAGCCGGGGCGATCGCGGCCAGTGCCATTACTACCGTGGCCGGGTTTGCCGCCCTCATCTTTATGGAGAACGGCATCGGCCGTGATATGGGCCAGGTGTTAGCCAAGGGGGTATTGATCAGCCTGATTATCAATCTGACCTTGTTGCCCTGTCTTGTCCTTACATTTCAAAAGGCGGCCAACCGTTTCCGCCACAAACAATTGCTGCCTTCATTCAAACGTTCGGCCCCCTGGTTTATAAAAATCCGCTACTTTTCACTGCTCCTGATCATTCCCCTGGCGATAATCTCTTTTCAGGCCCGCCACAGGTTGAGCTGCTATTACTCGAACGAAAGTTACCTCTCCGAAAAAACCCAGGCTGCGGTTGCTGTTAACAGTATTAGGGAGGCCTTCGGCAGTGCGGATTCTTTTTTCATAATGATTCCCGATGAGATTGATAGTGTAAAGAAAGAACAGGAGCTGGTGGCTACCTTGAAACAAACCCCGGGAGTGGAGAAAGTGCTCTCTCTTTCCGGTGAGGCCGGGGTCGGTATCCCCGAATTTATCATCCCGGGAGAGATCAAAGAGCAGATGGTCTCAGGAGGTTACCGCTTAATTACAGTGATGTTGAACACCGGTAAATCCGACAGCCCGGAGGCCCTGGCGGTGCTGGCGGCTGCCGAGGAAAAGGCTTCATTGGTGTTCGATCGTTATTACCTGGCCGGCTCCACCCCGGTGGTGAAGGATATGATCGCCTTGGAAAAACATGACAACCGTATCGTCTCCATCATTTCCATCGGGGCGATTGCCCTTATTTTGCTCATCAACTTCAAATCGCTTTTATTACCGGTTATATTGATCCTGGTTATCCAGGTGGCAATCTGGATCAACATGGCTATTCCGTACTTTCAAGGCATAACCCAGTCCTCGTTGACGCCCATTATCATCGGAGCCATTCAGTTGGGAGCGACGGTCGATTACGCCATACTCTTTACCAGCCGCTACCGGGAAAACCGACGCCGACTGGGGGACATCCGGCTGGTGGCCGGTCAAACCATCCGTGATGTCGGGCGCTCTATCCTAACCAGCGCGTTAACTCTTTTTGCAGCAACGATGGGGATCGGATTCCTGCCCAGCAGTATTAAAACCACCGGTGAAATGACCACCCTCATCGGCCGGGGAGCGCTGATCAGCATGGCGGTGATCTTTTTTCTTCTCCCCGGCCTGCTAATACTTTTTGATAAAGCGATCGGCCTCACCACTCTGGGTTGGAGGAGAAAAAAAATTGACAGCTCAGGCACCTGAAAAAACAAACTGTTTTCAGAGGAGGTTTGCCCTGTGTTCAAATTTCGAAAAATAAAATCGGCGGTGGCCGTTTTTATGCCGGTGTTGATTTTACTAACCGGGTTGGGTTCCATCGGCTATGCAGCCGCCGATGGAAATCAACAAAAACACGAAACGGTATATGCTTATCTGGATCACGACGGTTCGGTCTTGAAACAGTCCGTAGTCAACCGCATAAACTATTCCGGGCTTAACCGGATAGAAGATTACGGAGAGTACACCACTATCAAGGCCCTCAACCTTAAACAGCTTCCAAACATATCCCGCCCCCGGGTGATATGGAATGTCCCCCAAAGCGAGCCGGGGGTCCTGATCTACGAGGGGGTAACGGAAAAGGAACTGCCGGTTCAGGTGACGATCAGCTACCTTCTTAACGGTCGGATGGTGAAGGGAGAAGAGCTGGCCGGGAAAGAGGGGAAGGTCACCATCAAGATCAAGCTGAAGAATAGGTTGGCCGAGATAAAGAAGATCCAATACAAAGAGGCCGGGGGAAATATCTCCTATAAAAATGAGGAGCTCTACGTGCCGCTGATGGTTCAGATCACCGTCCCGGTAGACCTGAAGCGATTTCATAGCGTGGAGCCCAAAGATGGCGCAATCAAGGTGGTCTCCGGGGAGACCATGAACGTAAGCTTTGGGATTTTTCCCTTCCCCGATGAGGAACTGAGCCTCGAGCTAGAGGGAAAAGATATCGCTCTGGAGCCGATTACCTTTGCGGTCATCCCGATGATGCCCACCGTGCCCGAAGTGGAGATGGAAGAGGACCTGGAAGAACTCTACAAGGGTATCCAAAGCTTGAACAAGGCGCTTACCGAACTGGAAGAGATGAAAGATTCCTTGGATGAGGTGGACGAACTGGTTGACGGAGTTGGCGAACTAAACCGGGGGGGCAAGAAATTGGCCGGCAACTCCTGGGATTTGTTAAAAGGGCTGCGGAAATATACCGGTGGCGTGGATGAAATTTCCGGCGGTATCGGGGAGATCGCCGGTGGATTATCCCAGCTTGACGAAGGGTGTTGGCAACTATATGGGGGAATTTCGGAAATACCGGATGGGGTTGATAATTTAGCCCATGGCATCAACAGTATTGCTGAAGCAAGTGGAGGGGTTTCTGCTGGTTTGGCGGTATTAAAAGGGGAAAATGAGAAAGCAATTGATTGTATTAATAGATTGGGAGCATTATTGCAGCAATTACCTGCGGAATCCCTTCCTCCAGAGCTTCAGCAGGTGTTTCAGGATTGGCCCCTGTTGGTGGAGGCGCTTTATACTCAAAAAACCATATTGGAGGGGGCGGAAGGCATCGGGCCTGGTCTAATAAAGGGAGCTGCCCAGCTTCAGGGCGGGCTGGCCGGCCTGAGCGCAGGTATCCCCGAGCTAACTGCCGGGTTAAATGAACTGCCTTCCGCGATCAAACAGATCGCAGAAAACACAACTAAACTGACTGCCGGAACCGTTGAACTACACGACGGCAGCAAAAAACTTGCTCTTAGTAGCAATGACCTTTACCGGGGTGTAGCCGCATACCTTGACGGCGTTGACGAGCTCTCCGGGGGAATAAACAAATTGAACGATGGCATACAGGAGATGGATCGGGAGGTAGGGCGGTTAAAAGATATGAACATGGTCGATACTGAAGGGAAAAGCCTTGATGATCTTGAATATTCTCTACAAGATGCGATCGAAGAGCTGCGGCTGGGAAAATCGACCACTGATCAGATGAAAATCTTGGCGGAACGCTATGTATCCTTCATGGATAATCAACATAATAAAGATAGCAGCGTTCAATTTATTATGAAAACCAAAACGATCGAGAACAAACAGCTGACCACTCCCACCAAGGGAGATATAGCTAAACCTAAGAAAAGTTTCTGGCAAAAACTAAAAGAACTGTTCAAATCCCCGCCACGGGGACGGTGACTTTGGCCGGTAGAAAAGCAATTGTAAAGGGGGTTGCCATGGACGGTGAGCGGGCTGATATAAAAAGTAGAATAGTGGCTGCAGCCGCCGAAATAGTGGGCGGTCAAATTGGGGTTAATCTTACCATCAGGGAACTAGCTAAAAAGGCGAACGTAAATATAGCCGCCGTAAACTACTACTTTGAATCTAAAGATAATTTGATGCAGGAGGTTGAACAATCCTTTGCCGATGAGTTTAAAAAAATCAACATGTCCCTTAGCTTGAAAGATGATCTTTCACCGCGGGAACGTCTTCTGCGCTGGGCGGAAATGCTGATGAGCTATCTCATGGAAAACCCCGGGACAATCAGTATGTTTGTGGTTAATGTGGTCAGCGGATGGAACTCTTCCCTGATCCCTGAGCTGCTCAAAGGGCTGGGTAACTATCTGCTGCCGGTAGTTAAAAAACTGATAAAAGGCGATGATTTCAACACCGCCTATATGGCCTGTCTTCATATTATGTCCTGCATAATCACTCCGATTCTCATCTACCATGCCGCCGGTACCGGCCTAGATATTGATATTTCAGATCAAAACTGCCGCAAAGAGTATATCAAGTCCTTCCTGAGCTATTTCGACTAGCGGCGCCTTGGATTTAATAAAGTATCGCGGTTCTTTTTAATCGACTTAGCTTCGCTCCCTGCTCGACAGTTGCCTATAATCCGGAAGCCCTGATTTTCTCGCACCAGGGAGATAATACAACCATGGGGACGGTGACTTTGGCTGGTAATAAGTGAGGGAGAGGAGGGCCAACTTTAGGGGATACCAGGCTCAGCGGTTCCCCATTACAGTGACCCTTCAATTTGATGTACTATCCCCACTACCTGTTTGAGAGGGATTATAAATGCAATCCCGGTGGCCGGCCTCTCCAGTTTGCCGGCCTTGGTTATCGCTTGCAGTACTTTTTCCGTTTTATCATCGGTAATTACTGTGAACACAATTTCTTTTTCCGGTTCGATGGGAATGCCCAACAATTTTTTCTGTTCGTGGATACCGGTTCCCCTTCCAAGCAGGATAGTAGCCCCTTCAGCGCCGGCCTCCTTGGAGGCCTGGACAATTTGTTCAGCGTAGCCCTTTCGGACGATGGTCACGATCAAATCACAGCTCGGCATTGAAGTCATGGTTGCTTTCCTCCTGTTCTTGTTCACGGTAAATAAAGCCTAATGCCATTACCAGTAATATAGGGGTTAAGGCTACCAGGGCCACCAGGCCGAATCCATCCACCACCGGATGTCGCCCTTCCATGGCCGAGGCCACCCCTACTACCATGGCCATTACCACAGTAACGGTCATCGGGCCGGTAGCTACTCCGGCGGCATCGAAAGCAATGGCTATGAAGGCCGGATCGGCAAATTTAAGCAAGATCAGGGCAATTAAAAACCCGGGGATGACCAGGTAGTAGATGGAAATGCCGTAAACTGCCTTGGCCATACCCAGTGCGGTGGCCAGGGCTACTCCACAGCACAGGGTATACATGATTATTTTACTTCTTATAGCCCCTGCAGAAGCCTTTTCTACCTGTGTGCTAAGAACCCGTACCGCCGGTTCAGCTAAAGTAATAATAAACCCCAATCCAAAGCCGATCGGGATTAAAGCCCAGTTGTAAGGGGAATGTCCAAAAGCATAGCCTATATCTTGTCCGGCCGGCATAAGCGCGGTTTTAATACCCTGCAGAAACAGGATTAGACCCAGGTAAGCCAGGCCCAGGCCTTTTAAGGTATTGAATAAAAATTCTCGGGGTTGCGGTAACACTTTTTGAAATATCAGGAATAACAATAATAACGGCATCACTGCGGTGGTTACTTCCAATACAACCTGGCCAAATCCTTTAAATACAGTGGCGGCAAGCTCTATCACCCGAACAGCACCCCCAATAATAGCACCCCGATTATCGGTCCCAAGAAAACCAGCCCGATTAATCCGAACCCGTCGGTAAGTACAGATTTTCCACCCAGCACGGAGGCAGTGCCGATACCCAAAGCCAGCACAAAGGGTACCAGCAGGGGGCCGGTAATAACTCCTCCGGCATCAAAGGAAATGGCGGCAAAATTAAGTGGTGTGAACCAGGCCAGAATAATCACCAGGCTGCAACCTGCGGCCAGAATATAAGAGATGGGGATACCTAACAGAACACGCAGCAAGGCCAGGGCGATCATAGCAGCAACCCCCGAGGCTACGGCAGCTATTAACAACCCCGTGCTTATTCCTCCTTCAGAGGCCAAATCCACGTAATGGGCCAGTATTTGGGTATTAGGCTCAGCGATGGTTACCGAAAAGCCCAATACCAAGGCTACACCGAGCAAAATAACTGCTGAGCCTCTGGTAGCCAGGGCCGATCCCACAACTGCCCCCATTGGTAGCAGGCCTAAGTTTATCCCCAGGGTAAACAGGGTCAGACCGGCAATCACCATGATCGCCCCCAGCAAAAATTGGATCAAAGTGGTTTTTGGTAATCCGGCCAACAGTTGCAAACCTACAATTATCCCGATAACCGGCAAAATAGTTTGGCAGACTTCAATAAATACAGTTTTTAGATCGTTCATTGCAAAAGGCCTCATACCATTAGCATTATGATAAATTCTAACGTACGGGGGCCTGATTGTCCACGCGGGCAAAAATAATCAATTTTAAGGCTGGTTTTTTAACGTAAGGTCAGGATGAGGGGCGCCATCAAAATTTTTCTCTATTGCTCAAAAGCTGCTTTTTGCGCCCGGGCAACCGACTATTGGCCACATATCTACTGGCTCAGGAGTGGGTTTTTACTGGTTGTTTTCAATTTTTGGTTCAGATATCTTCTAGCCCAGAGCGAGCTTATGGTGCCGTAACCGGTATTGGCCAGTGCAACCGCTCCCCAGGCCCCCCAGTGTCCCATTCTAAATAAAAGAGCAAAGCTAAAGGCCCCGGCCACTTGAAAGCCCAGTAGCCGGATAAAAATATTTACAAATGGGGGGTACCCGCAGCCCATTCCCTGAAAAATGGCATTGGCCAGCAGCCCGGCACCTAAAAAACAGTAACTTAAGGCGGTTAACCGAAAGTACTGGCTGCCAAGCTCAACTACACAGCTGTCCATGCTGAATATTTTAATCATGTAGGGTGCAAGAACAATGATCAGGGCTCCCAGCGGGCCCATAACCTGGAAGATAAATTTTCGGCCGGATAAAAATATGCCTTCAACCCGTTTTAATTTCCCGGCACCAAAATTTTGTCCCACCATAATAACTGTTCCGGCTGCAAACCCCACCAGTGGTAAAATTAAAAGGGACTCTACCCGGAAGCCGATTCCGAAAGCGGCCACAAGGTTATTCCCCTGGGGCAGTTTCATTAAAATATAATTAAAAAAGAGCAGAGATAAAGAAAGAAAACTTTGATTAAACGATGCCGGAAAACCTATCGATACTATTTCCTTCAGGTGTTGCCACCGGAGGACAAAGCGGCGAAAATTAAGACGAAATATCCCTTTGCCCCTACGATAAAAATCAAGGGCATAAAGGCAGCCCACCACCCAGGAAATATCGGTGGCGATGGCGGCACCTTTTACCTCCAGCCGGGGAAAAAACCAGAGACCAAAAATAAAAAAAGGATCTAGAATAATATTACATATACTGGCGACCAGTAGCATGCGCATGGAGGCCGTGGTCTGACCTTCTCCCCGCAAGGTGCCGTCAAAGACATGCAGCAGATATTTGGCTATGCTAGCTAAAAGCAAAATCCGGACATAATCATTAGCCATCTTTTGAATGTCTCCCTGAGCGCCCATAAAAGCGATGATCTTGGGCGAAAGAAAAATGCCGCCCAAGGTAATGAACAGACCAAGGGCCAGTGCCAAAACAACTCCCTGTTTTCCGGTCTCGGCTGCAAATTCGCTTTTACGGGCTCCCAGAGCACGCGCCACCGCGGAGCTGACGCCTATGGTGAGCCCCGCGCCTATGGCAATCAAAAACATAAATATGGGAAAGGTAAAGCCCATGGCGGTGATCGCCTCGTTACCCAAACGGGAAACATAAAAAGTATCGACGATATTAAAGATAGTCATGGCAAACATGGCAATGAGGATCGGATAGGTTAGTTTGAGCAAAGAGGGCAAGATCCGGCCCTGTAAGATGTCGTTGCTCGTGTTTTCCGGCTGTTTGTCAATAACAGAGGCTTTACTAGTCGGATAAGGTTTGTTGGAATTGTCCTTACAACTTTTATTTTCTTTCGGGTACATGTTGTCTCCTGCAATCAATTTTGCAAAATCTTATTCTATTATGCTACTAATAACGGATTCGGTCAATAAACCGGGTAAGGTTTTTATATGAGCCTATAGAAAGAGAAGGGTGGGCGTTGGCAATGTAAAAGGAATCCCTATCTATTTCATCCCTATCGTTGTTTTAAGCAAATATATGGATTTATGGATTGGAACCGATTAATTAAATGAGGATACTGCTAAAACGGTTGCAATCCTCCCTGTTAGGCATTAGTATTCTAGCCGAGTACCGTCACAATGGGGCGGGATCTCAGGTGCCTGCTGTCTGCCGAATTAATTGCAAGTATGATCGGGAGGCTGAAAACCCTGCGAAAAAGCGATGGCAAATGGTTTCTTACCAGATTCAAACAGACAATTTACCGTTACCAAATGATTTTTCGGGGAGATACGGTGGTGGTCGGCCTCTCCGGGGGTCGGGACAGCAGTGTGCTGCTATACCTGCTAAACTGGTTCCGCCATATTTCCCCGGTATCGTTTAACCTTCATGCGCTACATGTAGATCCGGGTTGGAACGTGGATCTGTCTCCACTGTATGAGTTTGCAGACAGTTTACAGGTCCCTTTACAGGTTGAGAGAACAGCCATTGCCCGGATAGTTTTTGAACGAAGAAAAGAAAAAAACCCCTGCAGTTTATGTGCAAACTTAAGGCGGGGTGCCTTAAACCAGGTGGCAGTGAGTTTGGGAGCCGGCAAGGTAGCCCTGGGGCATCACCTGGACGATGCCATTGAAACGTTTTTCCTCAACCTGATCTATACCGGGCAAATGGGCACTTTCAAGCCCAGCACATTTTTGGATCGCACCGGGTTAACTGCTATCCGGCCGTTGATTCAGCTTTCCGAGGAAACCGTGGCTGCTCTGGCTCGCCGGGAGCGGCTACCGGTGATAGCAAATCCCTGCCCGGTTAGCGGACATACCTGCCGCCAGGAAATGAAGGGTCTGGTGGAGGAGTTGTCTCGCCGTTATCCCGGGTTTCGTGATAAATTCCGGGTTGCGCTCATAAATTCCCCTGTTTGGACTACATAATAATAATTAAAAACATAGTTTTAGTTTTTAAAAAACAAAAGAGGATTAAAATTCCTTCCGTCGAATATAAATCAGGAGAGTTATAATTTTTATATTTCCGTTACGGGAGGTGCCCTAATTGCATTATCGCTATTTCCCCGGGTGTACGTTAAAAACCCAGGCGAAAAACATGGAAGATACCGCCCTGGCTGCAGCCTCCGCCTTGGGGATTCAACTGGAAGAACTCCCCGAGTGGCAGTGCTGCGGGGCGGTATTTCCGCTTTCTGACGACGAGCTGATCACCCTTCTTTCGCCGGTGCGCACCCTGGCGGCGACAGGAGGTGAACCGCTGGTTTCTCTTTGTGCGGCCTGTCACCATGTTTTAAAAAGGGCCCAGGAGACAATTCAACGCAATCCTGATATTCGTAGCAAGGTTACCGATTTCCTGGAGGTTGACTATTCCGGTGAAGGCCGGGTGATGCATTTTCTGGAAGTGCTGCGGGATGATTTAGGGTTTGATCGCCTGTCAGCACAGGTTAGCCATCCTCTGACCGGACGCAAACTTGCCGCTTACTACGGCTGTTTGCTCTTACGCCCCGGGAAGGTGATGCAATTTGACGATCCTGAAAACCCCGCTATCATGGAAGACCTGATCCGCAGCCTGGGAGCGGAAGCAGTAATAACCCCTTACCGCACAGAATGTTGTGGAGCCTATCTTTCCATTACTGAGAAAAACGTGGCGGCAAGCACTGCCCAAAAGGTTATCCGGTCTGCCCGCCGGGCGGGTGCGGAGGCCCTAATCACCGCCTGCCCTCTTTGCCGTTACAACCTGGAAAGCCTGCCGGACCAGACCATGCCCATCTACTATTTCAGCGAGTTACTGGCGGAAGCGCTGGGAGCAGTTGAACCCAAGGAGGTGGCCCGGGGATGAAATTTTCTGAAAACTATCACCAGTTTATCCATGAAATGAAAGAAAATACCGGCCAAAGCCCCAGCCAGTGTTACCAGTGTGCCAAATGCAGCGCCGGATGTCCGGTAGTATCTGCCATGGATTTGCTGCCTCACCAGGTTATCCGTTATCTTCAACTGGGTCTTTTGGATGAACTGCTGGAAAGCCGAACCCCCTGGATCTGTGCTTCCTGCTTTACCTGTGCCGCCCGCTGTCCTCGGGACATCGATCTGGCACGGATGATGGAAGGAGTCCGGCTGGCCATACTGCGCCGCCGGGAAGGCAGCCGCCTCTCTCCCGGTGATCTTGACCTTACCCCGGAGCAACTGGAAAAACTGCCTTCACAGGCCCTGGTCAGCGGTTTTCGGAAATATGCCAAATAAGAAATTCGGCAACCAGGGATTTAACATTTATTGTTTTTTTATAGGCCCGGGCCATAGGCGCACCGCTACTACCTTTTAACATTATTTTGCGGTCGGCCAGGCCCAGGGACAACTACCGGAACTGATTTCCGAAATTGATGAAAGGGAGGGAGGGCTTTGCCCAGGATTGGCGTATTTATCTGCTGGTGTGGCACCAATATTGCGGGGACGGTAAATATAGAGCAGGTGGTTAATGCCGCCCGCGGCTTTCCGAACGTGGTCTACGCCGGCGATTACCGCTACCTTTGCTCAGAAATTGGCCAGGCACTGATCAAAGATACCATAAAGAAAGAAAACCTGGAGCGGGTGGTAGTAGGGACCTGTTCTCCCCGTATGCACGAAGTAACTTTTCGAAAAGCTGTGGCGGAAGCAGGTTTGAATCCCTACCTGCTGGAAGTAGCCAACTTGAGGGAACACTGCTCCTGGGTTCACAAGGATCCGGAGGAGGCTACGGCCAAGGCAATTACCCTGATAAGGGCTGCCGTCAGCAAAGCCGGCTTAAATGAAGCTCTAGCTGTTCCCCTGATGGAGGTGGAGAAAAGGGCCCTGGTGGTTGGGGGAGGTATTGCCGGGATCCAGGTGGCCCTGGATATTGCCGATTCCGGCTATCTGGTAGACCTGGTGGAGAGGGAACCCAGTATCGGCGGCCGGATGGCCCAGCTGGAGAAAACATTTCCTACGCTTGATTGTGCGGCCTGCATTCTTACCCCCAAGATGGTGGAAATTGCCCAGCATCCTAACATTAATTTGCTTACATACTCAGAAGTGGAAGAAGTAAATGGATTTGTGGGCCAGTTCGATGTTCGCATCCGCCAACGGGCCCGCAGTGTAGATTATTCCAAATGTACCGGCTGCGGGATCTGCTATGAAAAATGCCCGGTCAAAGTTCCTTCAGAATTCGAGATGGGGCTCGGTAACCGCAAAGCGATCTATGTGCCTTTTCCGCAAGCTGTACCCAATGTTCCGGTTATTGACCGGGAAAACTGCCTCTATTTTAAAAGGGGGCGTTGCCAGATCTGTCAAAAAGAATGCCCGGCGGAAGCGGTTGATTTTGAACAGCAGGATGAGATCATCGAACGCCGCTACGGGGTGATTGTGATCACCACTGGGTTTGATTCCATGGATCCCACCGGGTACGGGGAATATGCTTATGGACAACACCCGGATGTGCTGACTGCTTTGCAGTTTGAGCGGTTGTTTAACGCTTCCGGCCCCACCGGGGGGAAAGTGGTCCGGCTTTCTGATGGCCGGCCTCCCCAAAAAGTAGTATTTATTCAGTGTGTGGGTTCGCGGGATATAGCCCGCGGTCAAAACTATTGTTCCAAAATCTGTTGCATGTTCACTGCCAAACAGGCTATTTTGCTTAAAGAAAAACTCCCTGAGGTGGAAACCTACGTGTTTTATATCGATCTGCGCACCGCGGGAAAAGGTTACGAAGAATTCCAACGACGCGCCGCTGAAAAATACGATGTGCTCTATCTTCGCGGAAGCGCCGGAAAGGTTTTTCCGGAGGGAGATCACCTGCTGGTAAAAGGGGTAGATTCATTGAGCGGGCGTCCGGTGGAGATCGAAGCCGACATGGTGGTTCTGGCTGTGGCCTCCGTGCCCCGTCATGATGCTCCGGAACTGGCACGACTGATGAGCATAAACAGCGACCAGTACCATTTCTTTAGCGAAGCCCACCCCAAGCTTCGTCCGGTAGAAACCCATACCGCCGGAGTTTTTATTGCCGGAGCCTGCCAGGCGCCCAAGGATATTCCCGATGCGGTTGCCCAGGCCGGCGCGGCGGCCGCCAAGGCGGTAACCCTGCTTTCCAAACAGAAGTTACAGGGAGAAGCCTGTGTAGCCAAGGTAGACCTGACCAGATGTTCCGGCTGTTTGCATTGCGAAGCGGTTTGCCCTTACGGAGCGATATCGGCGGTGGAGATCGAGGAGCGTATCCGGGGGCAGGTTGGTATGCGAACCATAGCGGAGGTAAACCCGGCTCTTTGCCAGGGATGCGGTTGCTGTGCCATGACCTGTCGCTCCGGTTCTATAACCCTGCAAGGCTATACTGATGAACAGATGTTAGCGGAGGTGGATGCCATATGTCTGCAGCGCTAGATAAAACTCGGGAAACGCAAGATAGCTGCGCTCCCCCTTCACCTGAACAGCATAACTGGACTCCCTTGATTGTGGCTTTTTGCTGTAACTGGTGCAGCTATGCGGGGGGCGATCTGGCCGGCACCAGCCGGATGAGCTATCCGGCCAATATAAAGGTGATCCGTATTCCCTGTTCCAGCCGGATCAATCCCTTATTTATTCTGCGGGCCTTTCAGCGGGGGGCGGACGGAGTACTGGTGGCGGGCTGCCATCCCGGCGACTGCCACTATACCAGCGGTAATTACCATGTCCGCCGTAATTTGTCTGTATTCCGCCGATTGCTGGAATTCTCCGGGCTGGAACCGGAGCGCTTCCAGGTGCGCTGGATCTCTGCTTCCGAAGGAGATAAATTTGCAGAAGTAATGCAGTCCATGACTGAACAGATCAAGGCCCTGGGGCCCAACGGGAAATGGAGGGATAGCCGGTGGCAAAGCGTGAAATAAGCGATATGGAGAAAATCCGCACGGCGGTGGCCCAGGACCTCCTTAGCGGAAGGATAGACCTGCTTTTGGGCTGGGAAAAAGGTCATTACTGGTGGCAATCGCGCCCCCTATTTGCCCGAAACAGCGAAGATTTACAGCGGCTGGCCTGGGACTCCTTCTGTGCGGCCAATTTAAGCGGCTACCTGCAGGATGAGCTGCTAGAAAACAAAAAGGTAGGAGTGTTGTTGAAAGGGTGCGATGCCCGGTCCCTTAACCGGTTGGTACAGGATCGGATGGTCGACCGAGAACGGGTGGTTGCTTACGGCCTTCCCTGTCCGGGTATGCTTGATTACCGGCTTTTACAGCAACGGTTGCAAGTAGATTTGACCTCTTTCCATATAGAAGAAAAGGGTGATCAGATCACCCTGGCTGGAAACAACCAAACAATCTTAAACCGTGAAGAACTTCTCTTGGAAAAATGCCGTCGTTGTTTTTATCCTGATCCGGTGGGTTGTGATCAACTGCTGCTGCCGGCGGTGGGCTCCCGGGAGGACCGATCGCGCTTTCACCAGGTTTCCCGACTGGAGCAGGCTCCGGCGGCGGAACGTTTTGCTTACTGGAGCAAACAATTTGAACGTTGTCTGCGCTGTTATGCCTGTCGGGAAGCCTGCCCCTGTTGCAGTTGCCGGGAATGCTTCGTGGAACAGGAACAACCGCGCTGGCTGGGGAAAGCCACCGAGATTAGTGAAAACTTCCTTTACCATCTCACCCGAGCCTATCACAGCGCCGGGCGATGTGTGGAGTGTGGAGAATGCCAGCGGGTATGCCCGGTGGATCTTCCGCTAATGGAGTTAAGCTCAAAAATTATCAAAGATATCAACGAACTCTACGGGGAATACCAGGCCGGGCTGGATATTGAGCAGAAACCTCCCCTGCTGACTTACCAGCCGGATGACCCGGCAGCGTTTGTGGAAAAGTGAGGTGAAGGCCATGACTAAATTTATAACTGTTGACCGGCTACCCAGGTTATGGACCCGGCTGGCTTCCACTGGTCCGCTATATCTTCCGGTCAATGAAGGAACCGCGGTTTCCTTCCGTCCCTGGGAGAAGGGAAGCGAGGTCAATCTGGATGCCGTAAACAGCACAAGTTCCCCCAAGGATATATTCTTTCCTCCCTGGGAAACATACCTGGAATTTCAGCGATCCGGCAGCGATTTAACTTTGGCCCCCGCCGGTGATCGCAGCCGAATCCCACCGGTTACGGCGTTTGGCCTCCGGCCTTGCGATATTCAGGCTACCTTGCTGCTGGATCTGGTGTTTGCTCACGATGATCCTCCCGATGAACTGTATACCCGGCGACGGGAGAACACCACCCTCGTGTCCCTGGCCTGTTCCCAACCGGATCCGTTCTGCTTTTGCAACGCATTCGGGATAGATCCTACTGATGCCCCTGGAGCAGACGTGATGGCCTGGAGACAGGATGACAAATTGTTTATGGAGGCCCGTTCTTCCAAAGGCGAGCGCTGGCTGGAAGGTATCGGCGAACTGTTGCAAGATGGAAACGGTGAGCAGAAGCCGTCGCCGGTGAAAACCACCGATTTTTCGCTACCCTTGGAGGGGCTTCCGGAAAAACTCGGCGGTCGATTTGAAGATCCGATTTGGGATCAAATTTACCGGAGCTGTTTAGGCTGCGGGATCTGCACTTATATATGCCCCACCTGTTACTGTTTCGATACCCAGGATTACGGGCACCTTGAACAAGGAGAGCGTTTTCGCTGCTGGGATAGCTGCCAGTTTAGCCACTATACCTTGACT
>CAYXBB010000027.1:0-24068 GCA_964463285.1 uncultured Syntrophomonadaceae bacterium
TAGATATTGTTTCCGATTACAGCCGACGCAGAGCGCTGCCGGAAAAAGGCCGGGCAGGGTGCTCTAGAAAAATTGAGCCGGTTATTTCCCGGTGGACTGTTGATCCCTGAACAATGCATAGAAGACGGTCTTTTTATCTGCTTTTATAGACAGATCGGGTACAGATCCTTTTCTTTTCTTCTTCGGGTATAAAAAGATCCACAAGGACGGCTATCAGAATAACTCCGGGGACATTGATCAGAAGCCTGGTAAGACCGAATTTCGGCCCCAAAATGGAGATTTCGTATAGGACCATCGAAACCTTCAAAATAGACCAGGATCCTAAAAAAACCATTGCATTTCTAAAAGTAGCCCCTTTGTTCATCAAAGTCACTGCTATGGGAAAGGCCCCGTAGTGCGGGCCGGAGGCAGTGAAGCCCAAAGCCATTGTTAGCAGGATGCCAAGCGATCCATTCCGTCCGCCTAGATAACGTGATATTAAGTCCTTGGGCAACCAGACATCTATTAAATTAAGAAGAACAAAAATGGGGGGCATACATATCAGCATTTTTTTAATAAAAACCATGGAACTTAAATAAATTTCACGGCCTGCTGCCGGTTGAAACAAAACTATGATTATAGCAATCAAAAAAAATGCCGCCAACAATCGGTAACGTCTCAGTACCGCTCTCATGGCAGGCTTGCCAAACTGATGGTCAAGGCAGTTATAAAGGCATAAGCAAAAGCCAGGCTATTGCGTAATAAACTTGCCCGGCGGCCAAAATAACCGGCTTCTATCGGTATGTCTAAAAGGCCAACCGTCATTAGGGTAGAAACCAGCAAAGCTACCTGCAGCATTCCTGCACCGGCATCAAGCAGGGAACTTGCCAGGGGAAATACTATAAAACCGGGGATTACAGCAATAGAGCCCACAACTGCGGCTAAGGCTACTCCCCAAACACCGGATCGTTCGCCAATCAATCCGGCAATTGCTGATGGAGGCAGAAAAGTCAGTACCGTTGACATCAGGATCAGGGTGGCCAAAAACCCGGGCAGAATACGGACAAACGAATGAAATGCCCTGATCAGAGCCAGTTTGGTTTTAGCAGTATCTTTTACAACAGAAATGCCCAAAACGATAGCGGTTAATCCATAGATAATAATCCTGAATAAATCCATTTAGGTACCTCCTTAACTGCCTCCAGTTTAAAAAATAAAACGCAGATACGAAAACCGTTTCCAACCAATATTAGGTCTTGGCAGGATTATCAGTTACTCGCCCAGGCCCATTTGGTGCTGGGTTTGCTGAATGAATGGTTTAATTCTTGCGGATTAAACTCAATGCCATAGAAGACCTGATAATATTCTTCCGCCTCCTTATCCATATCAAAAACAAAAAGCTCCGGATGCAGATAATTGGCCATATTCAACAAACCCAGCAGCCACCGGGGGCTGCCATATTCCCAGCTGTGATACGGTTGGTTGTAAACCCTGCCTTGACGCAAAGCTGCCACATCCACACCTGCTTCCCGGCAGTCCTCATAAAAGTCCTCCACCGCCCCGGCATAATGGGCTGCCAAAATAATTACCTCCGGGTCCATTTTATTTAACCGGGCTGCAGAAATTTTTGTGCCTGGCCGGCCGGTGATATCGGTCATCAACCGGTTTAAACTAATGCCTCCGGCCAGTTCGACAATATGATTTTCAAGGCGTTCCGGTTTGAGGCTGTACAGGGGCTTCCCGCCGCAATAATAAACCCGGGGTTTATCGGTGATCCCGTTTAGCCGATCAGTTACCAGATGCATTTTTTTCCGATAATACTCAAGCAAATGTTCGGTTTTTTCCTGTTCGCCCGCTTTTAAACCATAATCCCTGATTACTCTCAGATAGCCTTCCGTATCCTGAATATTCACGTGGAGTCCTTGAAGATTCCTTCCACCCAGGGCCTCATCCCAAAGTTTCATCACTTTTTGGCGGCTATTCACCCCAAGTGTCACCAAAATGCCCTCAATAATTTCCAGCGCTCGGGTATAAGTATAGCCCCCATCACTAGTATCGCAATCTGCATTGCCAAATTTGCCCTTGATTGCAACCTGTTGCCCGCAGCGTGGACAGATCATGGGGCCATCCTCGGGAAATTTTTTAGAACGAACAATGGCCCCCATAGGGCCCCAGTATTCTCTCTTTATCACCGACAGCCCGCATTGGGGACAGTGCGTATCCTGCATATCGGTGCCCGAAGAATTAAACAAATAAACATAATCCAGAAAAACAGAAATATCCCGGACTACTTCTTCCGCCTGGCGTATGGACGGTTCATGTTCTCCGGAGACATCCTCATAGGGAATAAAACGCATTACCTGGAAGGGTATAGTCCGATCTATGGCAGCCACCGCCTTGGCTGCAGAAAGGATATCATCCCTATTGCTCAGCTTGTAGATACAGGAAACCTCTACATGCACTCCATGCCTGTGCAACGCCCGCAGGGTCCGGTAAACAGGTTTAGCACTGGACACACCACAAAGGCGGTACACCTCATCCCCATAGCCCTTTAACCCAATATTGACAAAATCCAGGTACCCCAGAACAGAATCCAGGGATTCCTCCGTAAAATAACCGTTGGAGGAAAAGCCCACCATCAGACCCTGCTCTTTGGCGACTTTGGCCACAGCCGCAAAGGTTTGCAAAGAGGCGAGAGGATCGTTCATTAAAAAAACAATCCCTGCACAGCCATTTTCAACCGCGCGATCCACCACTTCCTGGGGGCTTAGCTCTATCAATGCATTGCCGGCAGGATCTATTTCCTTTACCAAAACAGTTGAAACGCAACCGCTGCAATCAAATACACACCCGGTAGTAGTAATCTGCAGGACCTTTGTACCGGGGTAATAATTGAAAATGGGTACCGCTTCAATAAGGGTAGGTGCAGCAAGAAGATATTTATGGGGATGTTTCTCCCGCATACGGCCATTTTCATTGATATAGTTGCCGCAAACACCCTCCTCGCCCTCCCGGACAAGGCAGCGGCGTTCGCAGATGGCACATGAAACATTCATTTGTTGACTTCTCCTTTCGGTTCCCTTTGGGTCTATCTATAACGATCGTCTGCATAATCTAGGATCTCGTCCAACAATTCCTCGGTCAGATCCATATGGTAAAACAGCTTGTAAAATTCCTTGATCTCTTTCCTGATGTCATAATTGTAAATATCCGGATAAAACAACTGGCCTGCCCACTTATACCCAATCATATGGTTGGCCCCGGTTAAACGCCCCAGAAAGTAGAAGGGGACATCGGCAGGCGCCTCGTAAACCCGACCGCTTTTGACAGCCCGGAGACTTTGCCAATCTTTATTGGTCTTGATATATTCCACCAGAAAACCGCGTTTTTCCCCGGTTACATTCCAAGTGACAATGACTTCGGGATCCCATTTCAGCACCTGCTCCAGGGTAACCGGAGAAAGCCCGCCGCCTCCCTTATAGGGAATATCTGCTACATTCACTATACCGACGGTATCAAACACCTCACTAACTGTGCTTCCCTTGGGGTCCGACATCAGACCATCGGTTCCTTCAGCATAGTAAAGGGTCACCAGTTCATCTTGCGGTATCATTGCCGCTTTTTCTTCTGTTTCTTTAACAGTGCGATCACAGTAATCGGCCAATTCTTCTGCTCTTTCCTCAAGTCCCAAGATCTCACCCATTGTCCTAAAATAAATACCCGATTCTTTAATGAGGTGCTTGACATAAAATGTGGGCTTGCCGGTCATGGCAGTAATATCATCGCACATACCGGGATCGGTAGGCGAGGAAACAAAAATCATATCGAGATCATATTTTAGCAATTCCTCGATGTTACAGGTGTTGTTCATGTACCAGCCGCCAAGATTGGGTAACTCCGCATACTCTTGCGGCATAAATTTTCTAGTGAAGGGAGATATTTCGTAATTCCAGCCCACCAGCTTTTCGGGGGCCAGGATATAAAGCATGGTGGTGGCAACAGGAGTGGTACAAAAAACCTTATCTATCTTTTCTGGAATGGTTACGGTGCGTCCGGCCCCGTCTACCATAGTACGCACCTGCGGCATCCCGCCGTTCTCCCCCTTTTGTTCCCCCTGCTCCTTTTCAGCGGCCGGTTGTCCTCCACAGCCTGCTGCAAATAGGAGCAGGCAGACAAGTAGAAAAACTGCAGTTGTAGTACTAAAAATTCTTCTCATTGATCTTACCTCCATTTATTTTTATCTGCTCAGGAACACAAACCTTAATTAAACGGCCGCTGTTTAAGGTAACAGCAGCAATTTTTGTATCAATGCCATAAAGCAGCTTCATATTATCCTCGGTTACAATTTCTTCGGGAGTGCCATCACCGTAGATCCGACCGCCTTTCAGCAACACGACACGGTTCGAATAATGTAAAGCATGCTCCGGCATGTGGGAGATCATAATAACCGCCAGGCCAAAAGCAGTCAACTTCTGAACATGTTCTAGAACCATTAACTGGTTGCCATAGTCCAGGCTTGCGGTTGGCTCATCCATAACGAGCACCTTTGGTCTTTGGGCCAGGGCTCTGGCAATTAGCACTAGCTGCCTTTCCCCTCCGCTAAGCTGGGTATAGGACTTTTCATATAAATGCTCAATTTTAAGAGAAGCCGCCACCTCCTCAACAACCTCATAATCCTCATCATTCGGTGAGGAAAAGGTGCCTATATAGGCAGTCCTGCCAATTAAAAGCACATCCTTTACTTTAAAAGGAAAGGGCGGATCATGCGTCTGGGGAACATAACCGATGATTTTAGCCATCTGGAGCCTGGACATTTTCAGTAGAGATTGATTGTTGAATACCACCTTTCCTTCCCGAATCCTAATTAGCCCCAGTATTGCCTTAAACAACGTAGATTTTCCAGAACCGTTTGGACCAAGAATGCATAATATTTCCCCGGTATTGACGCTCAGATCCACACCCCTGAGAACCATCTTTTGGTTATATCCACAGTGTATGTTGGTGGCCTTTAGCTGCATTTCTTAAGCCCCCTTCCTTTTGGAAAAAAGGTACAGAAAAAACGGTACGCCCAGCAGGGAAGTAAGAATACCAATGGGTATCTCCAGAGCGCTGGCCAATCGAGCTACATCATCAACCAGAAGGAGATAAGTGCCCCCCATTAGAACAGAGGCTGGTAAAAGCACCTTATAATTGGAACCCACTAACATCCTTGACAGGTGTGGAATAACTAGACCCACCCAACCAATCAGACCGGTGATAGAAACCGCCGCGGAAGTAACTAAGGTTGCAGAAGAAATAATTATGATCCGCAACCAAACAACATTCAGACCCATGGTCATAGCCTCTTCATCGCCAAAGGTTAGGGCATTAAGACGCCAACGCAGCAACAACAAGACTGTTGTTCCAGTAATAATAGGCAGGGCAGCCATAACAAGCTCCTGTGTGTTTATCCCGGACAAGCTGCCCATCATCCAGAAAGTGATGGAGGGGAGCTTTTCAAAGGGATCGGCCACGAATTTGATAAGGCTGATCAGAGATGCAAAAACCGAACCCATCATAATGCCACTCAGTATTAAGCCTAGGGTAGGCTCGCTACGCATACGCGTGCTAACACCGTATGTGAGCATAACCGCTAACAAACCGAAAAGAAATGCTGACAGCTGCACACCTAACGGGCTCAGGGAGTGATAAATGGCTAGGGCTGCCCCCAAACCGGCACCCGCTGATGCTCCCATGATATCCGGGGAGATAAGCGGATTGCGAAAAAGCCCCTGGTAGGCCGCCCCAGCAGCCGACAAGGCCGCACCCACTATAATCGCGGCTATTATTCGTGGAAGGCGAACGTTGAAAACTACTGTTTGCAGCACATCTGAAAGATTATGAGTATAGTTAAACAAACGTGAGCCGATCAAAATAAGAAGATCCCGGGGTGTTACGGGGTAACGGCCCATAGCAAAGGAAATGATAAACATGCCAATGAGAATAACCAGCATTATAGCAAGAATAAAGCCATGGGGGTTCCGCCTTTGAGTTTTACCGGTTAAAAAAGGGAAGTTCAATTACTATCACTCCTGTACCCTAGGGGTTTTCGGAATCCTCAACCATCTAATTGCAAGATTATCAATCTTTTGCAAAGTTCTTTTCAATTAAAAAAAGCTCGTCATCACACAGCCCGGCAACCTCCTCTTCGGAAAACCTTTTATATGGGCGAAATGTTATTGTACTTCCGTCTTTGGTAAAAACAACGCTATCCCGATCGGATTCGTTAAAGGTAAAGCGCGGTGGGTTGGCCAGCTTTGCCCTGGTGATACCTTGGATTACATCAGCCAGTTCGCGTGATCCATTTACTTGAACCAATAGCGCCGGGTCAAACAAATGGCCAAAATGTGTTTCTGCGGTTAGACAGATGCGCAGGCCGATTTCCAAAGCAGCCGAATCCTTGCCGTGGTGTCGCAGGGCCAACTTATACATAAGACTGCGGCGCACGTGCTCATCCCGGGGTTTGATGTAGCTGGTACGTGGCGAAAAGATACTATCATTTTCATAATAGGATTTTATATCTAACACCGGTGTTCCATTGATCGCATCCAAACCGTTAACATAAAGCAAATTATTTTCAATTTTTTCTAAAGCCACCAAGCTCATAGCAATGGGATTAGGCCGGTTTAAGCAGTGCACTCCAAAAACGCCATATTTTAAAGAGGCCGGCCCCAAAATACGCGGCGTGACTTGCAACAAATTCCTGTCGGCTTGGTCAAACCAAGAAATGATCCAGATATGAGAATTTTCTTCTATCCGATGCAGTGCCGGCGTATACTCGTCTTTTATAGCTATAATCCCTTTTTCACCCCCCATAGGCATGCTGTACAAATCGTTTACCGAGCTTTTTACTACACCTACCGGTTTAATACAGATTTCCTTCATCACGCTTGCTCCTTTCTAAAGCACTCCAAAGAAATAGTGCTCCTCTTAAGAATAGTGACACACAGGCAATAATTGCTCAAAAAAAAGAGCCTTCAGAGAAGGCCCATACCCGCATATTTATTGTACTTATGTAAATTTCCTTTCCAAATCTACGGGAGGCCCTGCCGTTTCCAGCAAAACCCTATCGGTTCACATCCTTAGATACTTTGCAAATCCGTAGGATAGTCGAACTCGGAAATATATATTAAATTTGTTCTTTTATCAACGACGCCTAAGCGCGTTTTTCAATGTTACTTAAAAATACACTCCTAAAAAAATATTGCTGCCAGAAAGGATTATAAACACAATGGAGAGAAGTGTCAACCCGTTTTTAACACCATGTAATTACTTGAAAATAACAAAAATATAAAATTTCATAAATCAGCGCAGGTATGCGCTTTTAAGGTTAGATCCAGATCGTGGATGACAGCCGATACTCAAGTGTTTTTAAAAAACGGCAGATTGTTTTTAGATTGTGGGTCAGGGTGTAATTATCCAGAGTGGACTGGAGTTGTGGTTTAACTAATTAGGGCTCTCTTTAGGACCTGAATATCAATTTCATGTTTTTCAAGTTGTTTCGTTACCTCTGTCTTAAATTCCAACAAACCAGCGGTTTGTTCCGCAATAGCATCCACTTTGCGCACCAGCTTGCTCAAGTCCTCTCTAAGACCTTTTACCTCTGTTTTAAGTTCTTTTTGCCCCTGTTCAAGATTCATCTGCCTTTGCTCCAAGCTTTTTTGGCCCTGCTCAAGAGCTTTTTGCCCTTTTTCAAGCAAATCAAGTTTTCCCAGGATCAGCTTAAGGGTATCTTCCATTTTTTAATAACCTCCCCTTATATCGTTATTGCTGTTTGCCTTTATTTTTCATGACCCCATTAACAGTAGGGCAAAATGTTCCGGAACCCTTTCATGTATAATACATTTCCGCAGTTGTTTCGAGGTTTCCTGCATTACCCAAAAAAAGTTATCTTCGTTGCATCGCCTGACATCGCGGCTGCATAATTCAGAAACCATGGCAGCAGTGCCCATATCATCCCTACATTGAGGAGCGCCTGTGCTATATGTCAATGCCCAGAAATGCCTTAACGGCCAGACCGATCATAAAGGAAATAAACGCCACCCCTAAGCTTATGCCCGCCATCTCCCCAAACCTCCTGGCAAAGGGCAGATCCTTGGCCACACTTATATAGTAGTTAAAAAATAAAATGATCAGAATAACCAGCGCCAGCATGGTCACCAGGGCGGCAACGTACGCTCGCTCCGGGTAGAGAAGGTAGGGTAGCACCAGCAGGGCCACAGTCACCAGGTAGGAGATCCCCGTATACATACTGGATTTGAAGGCGTTGGGGTTTCCGTTGGCCCTTTCGGCCAGATAATTGGAAGCCGCCATGGATAAGGTTGCCGACACACCGGTGATGATACCCGAAAGGGCTACCAGCCGGGTACTGGTAAAAGCAAAAGTAAGTCCGGCAATGGTTCCCGTCAGCTCCACCAGCGCATCGTTTAAACCCAGTACCATGGCGCCCACATATTGTAAGCGCTCCTCATCCAGCATGGCCGCCAGCTCTTCCTCATGCCTTTGTTCGTCTTCAATGATCCTGGCGGCCTCCGGGACTTCCTGAAGCAGTTGCTCATATTTTTTGCCGGTGGAGTACTCGCCCCTCTCCATCAACTTGATCACGAAAGTATACCCCATAAGCCGGCTAATCAGGCCGTACCAGAAAATCTGCCGGCGTCTGGGTTTCACCTCCCGCCCGGTATATTTTTTCCAGATAGCGGCATGTTCCACTTCTTCGGCGGCAATACGTTCCAGCACTTTTTTGTTTTTCGGGTCTTTCTCTCGGCTCGCTATACGGCTGTAAATAATATGGTCAGTAATTTCGAACTGCTGGTAGCTTTGAAGTAATTTTCGAGTTTGCTCTGTCAACCTTATCTCCATTTCTGCACCACCTTATTTACCCTTTATGCGCCCATGTGGAAATTTTTCAGGGCCGAAATAGAAAACAAATGATCTAACATTACAGTACCCTATGGCCAATCAAATTTCAAGCGCTTCCCGGTTTTGCAGGACGTCGAAGACAAAGACGGGTTTCCATGCACGCGGCTGATCCTTTCCCGGAGGAGGTAATGTACTATGATTTTTTTAGCCCTTCTTCAATTCCGTGTTTTCCCCGAAGAGCACCCGGTTCATGGCAAATTTAACAGACTTGTGTTAGAATAGATTAAATTGAAAATCAGGGGGGACAAAAACGTGAAGGTATTATTAGTCGGAGTTGGCGGTGTTGGGGAAGCAATTTCGAGAGTAGTCAAACACCATGTTCCAAAAGGTGAATGGCTGCAACAGTTAATTTTGTCCGACTATGATTTTGAGAAGGCCCAAAAAATAGCTGCCTCATTAAAGGATCCTCACAGATTCCCCGCTGAAAAGATCAATGCCCGAAATAAAGAAGAGATCATTGCGCTGGCCCGAAAATATGATGCTGATTTAATCATGAATGCCTGCGATCCTTCATTTAATAAAACAATTTTTGATGCAGCCTTTGAAAGCAACCGCAATTATATGGACATGGCCATGACCCTCTCTACTCCCCATCCCGAGGATCCCTATAATAAGGCCCATATCAAATTGGGTGACTATCAATTTGAACGTTTTGATGCTTGGGATAAGAAAGGGCTGCTGGCCCTGCTGGGAATGGGCGTTGACCCGGGTGTATCCAATGTTCTGGCCCGCTATGCGGAAAAGCACCTGTTTGATGAGATCGATGAAATTAATGTCCGGGACGGCAGCAACCTTTATGCAGAGGGCCATGATATTGTATTTGGTTTTTCGATCTGGACCACGATCGAAGAATGTCTGAACCCCCCCTATATCTGGGAAAAGGAAAAGGGCTGGTTTACTACAAAGCCTTTCTCCGAGCCGGAAATTTTCACATTTCCAGCGGGGATCGGGGAAGTAGAAGTAGTAAATGTGGAACACGAAGAGCTGTTCATGATTCCCAGGTATATTAACAAAGGCCTTAAAAAAGTCACTTTTAAATATGGTTTAGGTAGCGAATTTATTACTATGCTCAAAAATTTAAAGGCGCTGGGCCTCGATGATAAACACAGGAAAATTAAAATTGGGAACCAGGAAATTACACCCCGTGATTTTATAGCACTGGTGGCACCAAGCCCGGTTGAAATCATTTTTAAAGGAAAAACCTGTGTGGGCTCCTGGGTGATTGGCAAAAAAGATGGACTTAAGCGCCAGGTTTATGTATACCAGGTTGCCGACGGTGATGAAACTATGCAGAGACTTGGTTGCCAGGCAGTGGTAGCCCAAACCGCCTTCAGCCCGGTTCTGGCCATGGAACTTTTAGCAAAAGGAATTTGGAAAGGGGCAGGTGTCCATTGTCCCGAATTTTTTGATCCCGATCCTTTTGTAGAACGGATGGAGATTTATAGGTTCCCGGGAGCAATAATGGAAATGGATTCGGAATATAAATCCGCTTTGGATGCGGCCAGTTTTAAAGAACCACTGAGGACGAATGCCGGAGAAAAATGCTGAATTAGATGTTTCGCAAGCTATATTCAGGCTGTATCTGGGATAAAACCATCAAATTGGGCCAGGTACAGCCTGGCGTAGTAACCTTCTTTTTTCAGCAACTCATCGTGGGTGCCTTCTTCCACAATCCCGTCATCGGTGAGCACCAGAATGCGGTGGGCCCGGCGCACCGTGGTAAGACGATGAGCGATCACCAGGGTGCTGCGATCCCGGGATAGGTTGGACAGAGCTTCCTGGATCATGGCCTCAGCTTCGCTATCCAGCGCCGAGGTGGCTTCATCAAGAATCAAAATCGGGGGGTTTTTCAGGAATATCCGGGCGATGGCAATGCGCTGTCGCTGCCCACCGGAGAGCATCACCCCTCGTTCACCGGCGTAAGTATCATAACCCTTTTCCAGATCCATAATGAACCGGTGAGCATTGGCCTTTGCGGCAGCCTCCATGATCTCCTCATCGGTGGTGTCGAGCCTACCGTAGGCAATATTTTCTTTAATGGTTCCGGTAAACAAAAACACATCCTGTTGCACGATCCCGATATTTCTGCGCAGTGATCTCTGCTGAAAATCGCGAATATCTATGCCGTCAATTTTTATGCTTCCGGCCTGGACATCATAAAATCGGGGAATCAGATTGCAGAGCGTGGTTTTCCCGGCCCCCGAAGGCCCAACCAGAGCGACGGTTTCTCCGGGAGCAACACGCAAACTTATATCTTTAAGCACATTTTTGTCCCGATTATAACTGAAAATAACTCGATTAAACTCAACCTCGCCTTTCAAATGGCCTGCCGGGCGGGCATCCCTTTTATCAACAATCTCCGGTTCGATCTCCAGCGTTTCCACGAAACGATGGAAGCCGGCCATCCCCCGCTGATAGGTTTCCACCAGAACAGAGAAACGGCGGATCGGCTGCAGAAACATGGTCACATAAAGCAAAAAACCTACCAGGGTCCCCAAGGTAATCTGCCCCCGGTAAACAAAATAGCCACCGCAAAATACAACTGCCAGGCTGATCAGGTTGGCAAAAAGGTTAACTCCGGAAAAAAATTCGGCCATCACCTTGAAAGATTTTTGTTTGGATCGCCGGAAATTAAGATTATCCTGTTTGAATTTCTCCATCTCGTACCGCTCATTGGTAAAGGATTTAACCACCCGCACCCCGGAGATACTATCCTCAACCCGGGCATTAATATCGGCCACTTTCAGACGCACATTACGAAATGTGTGCTGCATCTGCCGGTTCTTGACCACCGCGAACCAGATCATTGCCGGAACAAGTAAAAATGTTAGCAGGGTCAACTGCCAGTTAATGGTCAACATAATGATAAAGGCACCGCTCAAGGTTACCGTAGTTATAAACAGATCTTCGGGACCGTGATGGGCCAGCTCAGAGATTTCGTTAAGATCATTAACCAGGCGGGACATGATATGTCCGGTTTTGGTGTTGTCAAAATAACGAAAAGAAAGCTTTTGAATGTGATCAAACAGATCCTGGCGCATATCGTATTCCATCCGTACACCCAATACATGACCCCAATAATCCACGATATATTCCAGCAGGGCTCTTAGCAGGTAAAGTGCCAGCAACCCGGCGCAGATCTTGAAAAAAAGTGTAATATCCCTTCCGGGAAGTACCCGATCAATGATCCACTGAACAGCAACCGGAAAAACCAGATCCAGGGAGGCCATTACAAACGCGCAACAGAAATCAATTGTAAACAGCGTTAAGTGGGGATGATAGTATTTAATAAAACGTTTAAGCAATATCCTGCTACTCCTTTAAAATGCTGTGAATAAAGTGAATCGGGCATTATAAAAACGAGGAGTTATAACCCTCTCTCGTCTTGTTTGGAAAGGCCGCTGGAGCCAACCGATAAAAGTCTTTCCCCCGTAGTCGGCTGCCCGAAATTTATCACCAACTTTGTGAATCAAGGCTAATCCGCCCGCCGGCTTTTCTCAATATATTAATTGTATCAACTGTTTTCCCCTGGCACAAGGGGTACAAAAGACCTATTTCAACGGGCTGGCTATTTCAGTTTTTTATGGTTTAAAGCCCGGGGTCAGGACTGCAATTGGCTGAAATGTTCACCGGCAACTTTTACGGTAGGAACCGATCAATTCTCCGGCGGGCAAGCAGACACCGGACAATCCTACAGATATTCCGCAAATGATTTTGCTTATTTGCAAGGAAACCAACAACAATGAGCTTGCCCATCCACCCCGGTTGATAGCAAATCCTAAATAGTTTCTTAAATGGAATCTGAAACGAGTAACTGTACCCAAATTTTGTTTATCAGGGTAATGCTCCAAATGTACAATCCTAAAAACGTTTAGAATAATTCTGAAGGTTCGTTTGCGGAATGCCTGACCCCCCATGTCCCGAATTGGACATAATATTTTTCCGGTGGTAAACTTTGTTCAGGTTTTTATTATTTGGAAGGTGAGGAAGAAATGAATATAGCAGTATGCCAGATCTCAATCGGTGAAAGCTTAAAAAACAACACCGCAAAAATTATCGCGTTCATCAAGGAAGCTTACGGGTTGGGAATAAAGCTAATCTGTTTTCCTGAAATGTGTTTAACCGGTTATGACCCGGAATTGCTTCTGAGAAAGGATCTAAACCACCTGGTAGATGGGGCTTTAAAACAAATTGAACAGACCTGCCGACAGTTAAATTTAGCCGCCATAATCGGTCATGCCTACCTGAAACAGGAGCAGCATTATAACCGGGCTACAGCAATTCTTCCCGACGGTAATTGCTATTCTTACGATAAAATGTTTCTTACGGAACAAGAAAAAAAATATTTTAAGGCGGGCTCAAACAGCTTGTTGTTTACTTTTAAAGATATTACGGGTGGCATCATTATCTGCCGCGATCAGAATTACCCGCTGCTGGCTAAAAAATTTAAGGAAAAGGGCGCCGATGTACTGTTTATCCTTTCGGCTCATTATTATGATCCCAAGGAAGCCAGATGGAAACTGGAAAAAAACCGAGCCATCCCCATTGCCAGGGCGGTGGAAAATAAATTTTACGTGTTTATGGCCAATACCGTGGGCAGTCATTTGGGAATGATCAGCCTGGGGAACAGTTTGATTGCCGATCCGGAAGGGGCAGTAGTGGTCTCAGCAGGCGAAACTCAGGAGATTATAATGTCATTTAATATAGATTATCAGCTGGAAAAGCAGATTTTAACTCATCGCGGAGGCCAATTCAACAATCACCCGGGCAGCTAACGCTGACAGTCCCCTTTAGCAAAAGGTCCTATAGGGGTTACAACCCAAAGGAGGTCCCTACCGCCAAAGCGGCCTGTACCTGCTGACCATCAGGTTGGACACGCCTGGTTCCGGCAATAGCCTCCTTCAGATGCACAGATGTAATCTCCCCGGCATGCAGGCAAACCATCTCGTTCCAACGGCCGCTATGGGCAAGTTTAACCGCTTCCGCACCGAATCGGGTAGCCAGAACACGATCAAAACTGCTGGGAGTACCGCCGCGCTGAAGATGTCCCAAAACAGTAGCCCGGCTTTCCATCTCTATACGGGTCTCAATTTCCCGGGCTACCGCCGGGCCGATACCCCCTAACCGGGGCGTCCCGCGAACCACCTCCTGATAAAACGGCTGACCTCCTTTCGGAAAAGCTCCTTCCGCCGCCACGATAATGCTGAATTTTTTGCCCCGGGCCCGGCGATGCCTGATCTTTTCAATGATCGGCTCATACCGAAAAGGAATTTCCGGGATAAGAATAATATCACCGCCCCCGGCCATACCCGCCTGCAAGGCAATCCAGCCAGCATTTCTACCCATCACCTCCACCACCATGGCCCGATGATGGGATTCGGCAGTGGTATGTATTTTATCGATAGCATCGGTAGCAGTGGCCGCCGCTGTATCAAATCCGAAAGTAATTTCAGTGGCCAGAAGATCATTGTCTATGGTTTTAGGTATACCGATTACCGGGACTCCCATGCTGCTGAAGCGATGGGCCAGGGCCAGGCTCCCATCCCCGCCGACCACGATCAGGCCGTCCAGCCTCCAGCGCTCAATGTTATAGATTGCTTCCCGGGAGCGATCTGCATAGCTGACCTGACCGTCTTTCCCAACTACCCGGAAATGAAAAGGGTTGTCGCGGTTAGTAGTCCCCAGTATGGTTCCTCCCCGGGGCAGGATGCCGGAGACCGCTTCCTCGTGAACGAGCCAGCCCTCGTTTTCAACCAGGCCTTTAAAACCGTTGTTAAAACCTATTACCTCCGTGCCGTAGCCGTAAAGCGCTCCCTTGGCAACTGCTCTGATCACTGCGTTCAGGCCGGGACAATCCCCCCCGCCGGTAAGAATACCGAGCCTGCCCATAACTGGCCCCTCCTGGATATATTATTTGCTTAATTTACGGTCATTCCCGAGCCGGTGCAATCCGGATGGCTCGGCAGCAATCTGCATCAGCAATATTGTCTTTCACTCAGTAACTGGTTAATAGCGTTTCCATCCATGCCGGTCCACATATCCCAAAATAAGCGAAGCATTTTTTGCCGGCTCCGGTTTAATAGAGAAAGCCTCCCGGACCATCCGGCTGGCTGCCTCCGGTTCAGGCACCCCCAAAGCAGCACCGGTGTGTATTACCGCCAATTTTTCTCCCCGGTTAACCTGGTCACCGACCTTGCGGGCAAGCACAATACCCGCCGCAGGATCGATCGTCGATTCCCTGGTTTCCCGACCGGCCCCCAGCTTCATTGCCGCTTGTCCGATCGCCTCCGCCTTAATACCGTGGATAAAACCGCCGATGGGTGCCTTTACCGGAATCCTAAGTCCGGCCTGTGGAAGAAGGGATAAATCATCAACCACTGTTGGATCTCCCTTCTGGGAAAAAATCAGTTCTTTAAATTTTTGCAGACCCTCTCCGCTAATCAACAGCTGCTTTAGTTTTTCTTGTCCCTCTTCCGGTGTAGATGCTTTGCGGGCCAGAAGCAGCATATACCCGCCCAGCACCAGGCAGAGTCTTTCCAGATCGGTCGGGCCCCTTCCCCGTAGGGTAAGGATCGCCTCTTCTACCTCCAAAGCATTGCCGATCGCTTTTCCCAAAGGTTGATCCATACCGCTAATCACTGCCACCGTCTCTCGCCCGGCTCCGATGCCGATGTCCACCATGGTTTGGGCCAGTTCAAAGGCTTCCTCCGAACCTTTTAAAAGAGCCCCGTCCCCGGCCTTTACATCCAGCACCAGGGCATCTGCCCCCGAAGCCAACTTTTTACTCATGACACTGCTGGCGATCAAGGGGAGACTGTCCACGGTAGCGGTAACATCTCGCAAATTGTATAGTTTTTTATCCGCCGGCACCAGATTGCCGGTCTGACCTGCCACCGCCAACCCGTGCTTCCCCACCGCCCGGATCATTTCATCAATAGATAAGTTAGTGTTGAAACCGGGGATCGCCTCCAGCTTATCCAGGGTGCCACCGGTATGCCCTAGGCCCCGCCCGCTTATTTTGACCACCGGCACCCCGGCCGCAGCCACCAGGGGGGCCAGGATCAGGGTAGTGGTATCACCCACCCCGCCGGTGCTATGCTTGTCCACCTTGATCCCGGGAATCCGGTGTAAAGAGAGCGTATCTCCGGAATTTTTCATGGCCAGGGTTAAGTCCAGGGTCTCCCGGCCGGTCATACCCCGGAAACAGATCGCCATAGCCAGAGCGGCCATCTGGTAGTCGGGAATGGATCCCGTTACATATCCCGAAACCAGAAAATCTATCTCCTCCCGAGTCAATTCACCGCCATGGCGTTTCTTAAAAATTAGATCAGGGGTCCTCACTGGATATCAAAATTCCTCCTCGCCCTTTTCTTAAGAGGGGGGTTGTTTTACCTGGAACTATAAATGATTCACCGTGTAGATTAATTTTCCAAGACCCGGAAATATTTTGCCGTACCTTTAGCTTTTGCAGAATGGTTATGGATTTATCCGGTTTAAATCCATTTATAGTATTTAATTGCATTTACCCGGTGTTAAGAACGGCTTTTTAGAAATTCCAAAAGTATCCGGTTAAATTCCCCAGGCGCTGTCTCCATTGGACAATGATGCTGATCTGTTAAAACGATCAGTTTTCCCCGGAAAAGCCGGGCACACAGATCTCCTCCCCCGGTTAAAGGCGCCCAGGTATCTTTCTCGCCCCATATACATAGCGAAGGGATGTTCAGTGAGGAGACCGGTCCCACCGTTCCATATCCCAGACCCACCAGGTCTTTCAGCACGTCATCGGAGCCGGCTATGCTCAAGGGTAACCGATAGCCTTGAAGCTCTTCTTCATCGGGCTCCCGGCCATAGGCGGAGGTAATGATGCTTTTAAGCTGCTCTCCTTTGAAAAAAAACCTTGGACCCAGTATTTTAATCCATTGCCGGATGGGAGGATAAGAATAAATAAATTTTGCCTTTCGGGAGGGGGAGCTATAAATATCGGCATCTACAAAAGTTATCGTATTTACCCGCTCCGGCTGTTGCAAGGCCATTTCCGCTACAGTGCCGCCACCTATGGAATGCCCCACCAGGTGCCAGTTTTCCCCGGGCAGAACCTGATCCAGCAAAACCCACAGCAAATTTGCCCGCCCGGCCTGGGAATGATCCAGCCCCGGCCGACGCTCGCTTAACCCAAATCCGGGGAGGTCCACCGCCATCACTTGGTAACCGGCTTCATTCAAAGCCGGAGCAGTATGCCGCCAGGAAAACGTGGATCCCCAATAACCGTGAACCAGCAAAATATTTTCTGAACCGGATCCCGGGCTATCCCAAACTCGTAAATGGAGGTTAACCCCGTTGATCTCCGCAAAACTGCTTTGTTCAAACGCCAGTTCCCGGGGATCCTGTTTTAAGGAGGTCGCCGGAATATAATATGGGAGCAGGCTAAAAATGCCGAACAGCAATAACAAGGTTGTAGCCGTACGGGAAATTCGTTCTTTTAAGGATCTGCCCGGTTTGCGTTTAAATTTAGCTTTGGGGCCTGTAGACCTGGTTTTCATGATAATATTTCCCTTTCGATCTTTTAGGCCGGAGCTTGCCGGGCGGGTGTCTTTTTTGCCTGTTCTCCTCGCCGGGCAAGATAAACCATAAAAATCCCCAGTTCGTACAGTAACATCAGCGGAATAGCCATCATGATCTGAGAAAAAACATCCGGAGGAGTCAGGATGGCGGAAATGATCAAGATCACCAGCAGAGCATATTTGCGGTTATGGCGCAAAAAAGTAGTGTTTACCAAGCCTGCCAACCCTAAAAACCAGAATGCCAGCGGCAATTGAAACACCAGTCCAAATACCATTAAAAAAGATACCGAAAATGAGACATATTGACCGATGCTGAATTTTGGGATCAGATCATCCCGGCTAAAACTTAAAAAAAATTCCAGGGTAAATGGAAACACCACAAAATAAGCAAAACAAATTCCCAGTACAAACAGTAAAAACATGCCTCCCGCCAAGAATACCGCTTTTTTCTTAAAATGGCGGTTTACCGCCCCGATCAATGCTGCTGCCTGGTAAAGAATAATCGGCAGCGAAACTATCATTCCGGCTACCACTGCTAACCGCAGATTGGACATAAATACCTCGGAGGGATTTAAGAAAATCATCTCGATATGCAGATTCCGACCCGGAAACAACAGCACCCGTCGGATGGGTTCTACGAAACAGAAACAGAGTATTGATCCTGCGGTCACAGAAACAGCCATTATGATCAAGCGCTTGCGCAACTGCCCCAAAAAATTTATAACCAGGTTGCGATCCATTATATCCCCCCTAACAACCGATAATTGCCCGGTGAAAGGCGTTTCAATCAATCCGGTTCATCGGAAATTTTGTCATCCAGTTGAAGATGCTCCCGGTATTCTTTTGCGTGAGAATAAAGGGGGGATTCCTGGGGCTCTGTATCCAGAATGACCGCCAGTTGGCTTAAAGCCTCCTGCCGGTTTCCATCTGCCTGTTCCAGAATCAGGGCGTAATAAAATCGATCCAGGTTTTCCAGAAGCCCCTCCGCCTGCTTTTGCTCCAGGAGCTCTTTTATACTGTGAACCTGCTGATCAGCTTTTTCCTTAAGTTCAAGGCCGGTATAGGTGCTGTACAGCAGGAACTGGTATTTTACCTGATCCGGTTCCATCTCCACCAGAGATCCGTAAATTTCAGCTGCTTTTTCTAGATATTTCGGCCCGGCTTCAGCCTCCAGTAAGCGAGCGTAATCGGCCAGCGAGCTGTAAATTGATCCCAGGCGTTCTAGAACCGCCAAACTTGGGCCGTACTCTTCTATATACTGCTCCAGTTGTTCCGCTTCCTGCTCAAAGTTTTTTTGTGCCGCTCGAAATTGCTCTTGAAAATCCCCCTGCTCTGAATTGCTCGGGTAATCAGGCTTTCTCAGGTAATCAATATAGATGATTAGCGAAGATAGTACCATTCCCACAGCCACTACTATCGCCATCACTAGGATCAGTGTGTTTTTATTGCCTTTCGGTGCTTTTTTTTTGCCCACTGTTAAACCCTCCACTTTAAGTGTCGGCAGTTTCACTATCCTGATCGGGCAGTCTTACCAACAGCCGCCCGCAGTTTTCGCAATATACGGTGGAACTGGGGTTGTAAAGGAGACCTCGTTGGGCAGAAGAGATGAACATCCGACAACCTTCACAGGTGTCATCTATTACCCGGGAAATACCCTTACCCTGATATCTGCCGCATTGGGTACGGTACAGATCCAGATATTTGCTTTCCACCAGGGGCAGGATTTTGGTGCGTTTCTCCTGTAACTGTTCCAGTTGAAAAGTAAGTTCGGCCAAGTGCTGTTGCAACCTGTTTTCTTCATGTTGCACCTCTTTCTCCTGCCGGACGATTTGAATTTTTAGCTCGTCAAATTCTTCTTGCCCACCCTCGGCCTCTTCCATAAGTTTAAATATCATTTCCTCCAGTTTCTCCTGTTCAGCTTTCAGGGAAGCCAGCCTCTTTTCCATGAGTTTCAGCTCACGGACATTGCTGACCTCGCCTCCGTAAAGTTTGTTATGCAGCTCTGTTCGATCGGCAATAACTTTATTTAAATCCAATTCCCTGGATTTGATCTGTTTACGCAGACCTGCCCGTCTCCCTTTTTCCCGGTCCAGGACAACCTGTAGCTCACTGAGCCTTTCTTTGGCTATCTGAACATCTTCCTGCAAGGGGTTGCACTCAATTTTTTCTTGCAACCCAACAATGTCTAAATCGATATCCTGCATTCTCCATAACAGTTCCAGTTGTTCCATTAATTTCATCCTCCCAAAAAAATTGGAAGGGGTAGGTTTGGGCTTACCTACCCCGATAAAATTTCCATCTAACCGCGGTATCGGAACCGGCCGATAGTACAGCGGTCCGGTAACGGTCCTTTGCCAGGCGTTTCCGAAGATATTCCACCACATAGTCTATGGCCGGCCATTCGGTCCAGAAGTGCCCGGCGTCGATCAGCGCCATACCATAGGAAGAGGCAGTGAGCAGGTCGTGATGTCGGATATCCCCTGATACAAGCAACTCTGCACCCGCCTGAGCAGCCGGTTCCACCAGAGAGCCCCCGCTACCACTAACCACCGCTACCCGGCGAAATGCCCGGGGATGCCGGTCGGGCGGCACCCAATAGTTAAGCAGGTCGGTTTCTAACTTTTCTGCACAGCGTTTTAAAATATCTTCCATCTTTAGGGGAGGATCAAATAATCCCACCAATCCAAATCCAAGCTTTTCTCCCGGTCTGTGCAGGGGATACAGATCATAGGCCACCTCTTCGTAAGGGTGTGCAGATAGAAGCGCAGTAATCACCTTTTCACAACGCGACACCGGTAAAATAGTCTCCAGGCGAAGTTCCGGCACTTTTTCCAGCCTCCCCGGATGTCCAATAAACGGGGAGGTGTGTTTCAGCGGCTTAAACGTCCCTGTACCCGGCACCTGAAAACTACAATGGCTGTAGTTGCCAATCCAGCCCGCCCCGGCCGCCGCCAGGGCCTGCCATACTTTCTCCTCATATCCCTCCGGGATAAAGGTCACCAGTTTCAACAACCTGTCTTCAAAGGCCACCTCTATTGTTTTCCGGCCGGCCTGGTCAAGTCCGATCAGATCAGCCAACAGCCGGTTAACCAGTGCTAGATCGAGGTTGGTGTGAGCACTGTAAACATTGATATGATTTCGGATAATGCCGGTGATCAGTGTGCCTGGAGGTGCGCTTTCGTCTATTTTTAAGGGCGGTTTTAGCCATAACGGGTGATGAGTAATAATCAGCTGTGCTTGGCGGTCAAGCGCCTCTGCAAGCACTTGCTGCTCTAAGTCAAGGGCAACCAGTACCGTGGATACCTCATGTTCAGGGTTGCCGATCTGAAGCCCGCTGTTGTCCCATTCCGCGGCCAGATAAAAAGGAGCCAGCTCTTCCAAGTAGTTGATAATGACATCAACTGTAGCCAACAGGAGCCAGCACCTCCTTAAAGCGGGTTTCTTTCTGTGAATATTTCTGTTTTACAGCTATTTTTTTCAACCTACAGCACCGGCCGTAGAGTTACTATATCCCAATCCGGAAATAACTATAAAACCTCCTGGCGCTAGTAAACTGATAACGGCCGGTCGTCTTCAATAATAGTTTTATCCATCTGCAGGGCGGTTCTTATATCTTTGGACAGATAAAACATTCCACAATGTGTCTGTCCATCATAAAATTTCAGGTCGGCGGCAATGTCTTGCAAGAAATCATCTACTTGATCGCTGTTTAAACCCGGCAGTTTATTCTTACAGGTAGCAATAATAAATCCCCAATCGGTATCAAAAGAGGGGATATAGGTACGGTAGGAGCAAATATTATTGAAGCATAAGCTTAAAGTATTTCTAACTGCGGCATGCACATCCATGTAGTCCAAGGCAATCCCGCCGGCCTGCACCACCAGCAGCCCCTCCGGGGCCAAACGTTGCTTTACCAGCTCATAAAACTGGCGGGTAAACAAGCGGTAAGAAGGACCGTCCGAGTCCGGTTCGGTGAGATCGCTATAAATAATATCGAACTGCCGGTTGGTGTCGCCTAGATATTTCCGGGCATCCTGGAATAAAACATTGACCCGGGGATCATTAAAACATCCCTGATGCCAGGCTGGAAGGTGCTGCCGGCACAATTCAACTACCTGCTGGTCAATGTCCACCATGGTAATTTCCTCTATGAACGGATATTTACACAGTTCCCTTAATAGCGCACCTTCCCCCCCACCCATCACCAGAATCCGCCGGGGGCGGGAATGAAAAACCACTGCCGGATGAATCAATGCTTCATGATACATATGCTCATCAAACTCGGCCGACTGAATTTTTCCATCCAAAATTAAACACCTTCCATAAACAAAGGTGTCAACAATATCAACCTGCTGAAAGGAGGTATCGCCGCTATAAATATATTTTTGGATGGCATATAAATAACCATGATAAGGGCTGGAATATTCGATATACCATTTCCAATCCTGAGCAGACAAAACAGATCCCCCCCCGAAGCAGGTTGTTAAGTTACATTGGCCCCAACAAACAAGCCTATTGTAACAAAAATATTACTAAAAGTCTATGCAGACAAAACCAGCAAGGTAGTTACAGGCCGGCTGGAAAATCATAGAGCCTCTTTTTTAAGCCGTTTTGCTTCCTTACCATGATCGAGCAGCCCACCCTAAAAAGGTGGGCTGCTGCTAACCTAACACGAAACCTTTCACGCGGGAGCGGTTCTTCTGTGTAAATTGATGAGACCGGGTTTCTCTCCCCCTGTAAATGGTTGGGGTGAACAAAGGAAACATATTCCGTCCTCGCGTATGGTAAGGGCTAACCAACCTTTTCGAATTGATCTTTGCCTACTCCGCATACCGGGCAAACCCAGTCGTCGGGTAGATCCTCAAATTTTGTTCCCGGTTCAATATCATTTTCCGGATCCCCTGCCGCCGGATCATATTCGTACCCGCAAACCGTGCATACATATTTATCCATACCGGTTCTCCTTTCTTGCTTTATAGGCATGGGAGCTGAAGGCGGAGTGCTCCCCCTTTTCACCTGATGGTAATAGGCATAGGTCATGGGGTTGCCCGGTTCCAGAACATCCGCACCGGTAACCTTTCCAATAAAGATAGTGTGAGTCCCCGCATCAATATCCTGAATAAGTTCAACCTCAATCCAGGCCAGTGCGTGATCCGTCAGGTAGGGTAACCCTTTCAAGGTAGTCTTATAATTAATATCGGCAAACTTATCAATTTCCCTCCCGGATTTGAATCCAAATTGCCCAATAAGGGAAAGGGGGACCTGCTGAGAAAGGATGGAAACTGTAAACCACCTGCTGTTCATGATAAACCTGTGAGTAAGATTTTGCTTATTTATGCTTACAGCCAGTGTGAGCGGTTCGTTGGATATCTGGAAAACCGTGTTGGCAATTTGTCCGTTTAAGCGATTGTCATCTTGTGAAGCAATTACATAGATCCCGTAGCTGATATTATGCAGTGCAGTTAAATTCATAGCCCTAATACCTCCATCAAAGACCTGAATTTTTTTCGGCACATGTCCAGCCTCGCCTTACCATAATAAATTAACCGGCCCAGGAGATCCCCTTCCCGATGCTTCATTAATAATTTTCCACCAGGATCTCAAAATAAGCCCGGGGATGATCACAAACCGGGCAGAGCTTAGGAGCTGTTGATCCATAGTGGATGTAACCGCAGTTGCCGCATTTCCAGGCTTGCCGGTCATCTCGGGCAAATACCTTATTTTCCTTCAGGTTCTGCAACAGCTTTAAATATCTCTGCTCATGATGTTTTTCAATCCCTCCGACGCTTTCGAACAAAAAGGCAATCTTATCAAAACCTTCTTCTTTGGCTGTTTTGGCAAAACCCGCATACATATCGGTCCACTCGTAATTTTCACCGTCTGCAGCGTCCTTCAAATTTTTATCAGTTGATTGAACTCCATCGTTTAGCAGCTTAAACCAGATTTTGGCATGTTCCTTTTCATTGTTCGCGGTTTCCTCAAAAAAATCAGCAATTTGATTAAGGCCCTCTTTTCTTGCCTGGGAGGCGTAAAAAGTATACTTGGTCCCGGCCTGTGATTCACCGGCAAAAGCTGCCGCCAGATTGGCCTCCGTTTTGGTTCCCTTGAGATTCATTTCAAAACCTCCTGTTTCCAATATTTATTATCGGCCGCATACTAATTATATATTTGTATGGTTGGCTACCAAAATAGGCTAACCTGCTTTAATTAGCAACAAATATTTTTTTATGGTCTACAACAGGGCAATAAATGAAAGCGTGGCCCGGTTACCGCACTGCATATAGTTTGGCCGCCGGGCAGGAAAATTATAGCAGGATTATTGCATATATGTCAACCGTTTTTGGATCTTTGACCCGCACCGAGATCATCTAAAAACGCATGTTTTTGCAGTGTGTACATAAAAAAACGGGGTTCTATAAACCCCATTTTGTGGTGGGCGAAGTAGGATTTGAACCTACGACTTCCTGCTTGTAAGGCAGGCGCTCTCCCCCTGAGCTATTCGCCCTAAAAATCTGGTGACCCCTAGGGGATTTGAACCCCTGCTGCCAGCTTGAAAGGCTGGTGTCC
>CAYXBB010000028.1:0-23954 GCA_964463285.1 uncultured Syntrophomonadaceae bacterium
TGCCGCAGAGGGCATGATAAAATACGGCATACTATATGGGATAAGCGCGGTGGGGTTACTGCTTTGACCAATCTATTCATTTGATCAATTTAAACAACGCAAAGATTATTTTTTTTTAGACAGGTTCCCAGAGCAGAGAGAGACGGTTAACCGGATCATCGAGCGGGTTCGAAGAGAAGGGGATTCTGCGCTAAAGGCTTTAACCAGTTCCCTGGACGGGGTGAAACTTTCCGAACTTAAAGTTACTGCTGAAGAGATAGATCGGGCTTGTTCGGAAATTGCTCCCGATTTAAAGAAGTCTATCTGCCAGGCCAAAGAGAACATCTTGCGTTTTCATCGCCGTCAGCTTCCCTCCTCCTGGTGGGAACCGGGAGGAGGATGGCTGATGGGCCAGCGGTTCATCCCCATAAAATCAGCGGGCATTTATGCTCCCGGGGGAACCGCCTGTTATCCTTCCTCAGTCTTGATGACCGCGGTACCGGCTTTGCTGGCCGGAGTGGAGCGGATTCTGTTATGTACACCTCCCGATAGTTCGGGAAAGGTTAATCCGCTTGTTTTACTGGCAGCCCGGGAGTCAGGGGTGCAGGACATATTCAAGATCGGGGGCGCTCAGGCGATCGCTGCCATGGCTTATGGAACCGAGACCGTCCCCCGGGTAGACAAAATTGCCGGACCCGGCAATATCTACGTAACCCTGGCTAAGAAGGAAGTGTTCGGACAGGTAGGGATTGACCTACTGGCCGGGCCCAGCGAATTGCTGATTGTAGCCGACGAACAGGCTGACCCGGTCTTTGTTGCCGCTGATCTTCTTGCCCAGGCGGAGCATGACCTAATGTCCAGGGTGTTTTTGGCTACCACCAGCCGACGGATGGCAGATGAGGTTCTGTCGCAGCTGGAAAAACAACTGGGCTTGCTTTCTCGAAAGGAAACGGTTAAGCGTTGTTTGTTGGATAACGGGGCGATTGTACTGCTCGCTTCTCTGGAGCAGTCCTGGGAGCTGTCCAACTGGCTGGCTCCGGAACACCTGGAGTTACATTTTGTCGACCCCTGGCGTTACCTGGATCGTTTTAAAAATGCGGGAACCATTTTTTTGGGACCCTATTCCTCATCGCCTTTGGGAGACTACTGGGCAGGTTCAAATCATGTTCTGCCTACTGGGGGCACCGCTCGCTATGCCTCTCCCTTGGGAGTTATGGATTTTATAAAGTACTCCCAGATTGTTTACTATTCTCCGGAAGCTGCTTGCCGGGCAAGGGCCTCAATTGAAATCCTGGCTCGGCAAGAGGGGTTGGAGGCCCATGCCCGGGCGGTATCGATAAGGGGGGAAGATTTTGGAACGCACAGCCCAGATTGAACGAAAAACCCTGGAGACGGATGTTGTGCTTGAGTTATCTATTGCCGGGAGTGGTAAAGCAAAGCTGGATACCGGGGTGCCGTTTTTGGAACATATGCTGATCTTATGGTGCCGGCATGGTTTTTTTGACCTGCAGGTAAATGCCGGAAGCGATTCGGAAATGGATTTTCACCACCTGGTAGAGGATGTCGGCCTCTGCCTGGGGCGGGCCTTGAATAGGGCATTGGGGAACAAGGAAGGGATAAACCGCTATGGATCCAGCCTGGTGCCGATGGATGATGCTTTGGCCTTGGCGGTGGTGGATTTTTCCGGGCGCCCCTATCTGCACTATGAGGTGGACCTGCCACCCGGAAAGGTAGGGGATCTGGATCCGGAATTATTTCGGGAATTCTGGCAGGCAGTGGTAAACGAAGGGCGGTTTAATCTTCATTTAAAGACCTTTCACGGGTATAACAAACATCACCTGATGGAAGCGATATTTAAATCCGCCGGCCGGGCGATGAACGAGGGCTCTTCTTTCTGTCGCGGTATAACCGGCCCCCTTTCATCCAAGGGTTGTCTGGATTAGGGGTGAGTAAATGATAGTCATACCGGCCATCGATTTGCGCGGCGGGCAGTGTGTTCGCCTCTACCAGGGGGATGTGAACCGGGAAATGGTATATAGCCCGGATCCGGTGGAGGTAGCCCGGCAATGGGAGAACCTGGGGGCCAGGCTGCTGCATATAGTTGACCTGGACGGAGCCATCACCGGAAGCTCGCTTAATGCCACGGCCATTGCCCGTATCGGCAACACTGTAAAAATCCCTTTTCAATTTGGGGGAGGGATCCGTTCTGGGGAGGCGCTCAGGCGGGCATTGGAATTAGGTGCCATGCGGGTAATCCTGGGGACAGTAGCGGTAAAGCAGCCGGATTTAACCTTAAAGCTGGCCGAGGAATATAAAGAACGTATTTTAATCAGTGTTGATACCCGTCTCGGGAAGGTAGCGGTTAAAGGATGGACTGAAAACTCAGATCTGGATACGTTGGAACTGGCCCGCCTGGTGGAGGGGTGGGGAATTCGGGAAATAGTATATACCGATATCCAAAGAGACGGCACGCTTCATGGCCCTGATTTACAGGGTATAGAGAATATTTTGAAGCATACCTCACTTTACATACAGGTGGCGGGGGGAATTTCCTCCCGGGAAGATTTAGTTTCCCTTAAGCCTTACCGGGAGCGGATCAGGGGGGTAATTATCGGGCAGGCCCTTTATACAAACCGTCTGACGTTGCCGGAGGCTATAGAAATAATAGATTCATGATACCAATCAGGAAATGAGGCAGATATGGCAACAGAAAGCGGTTATCACCAGAGTTCCATAAAATTGGAGGATCTAAAATATGGCCCGGAGGGGCTCATACCGGCAGTAATACAGGATGCCCATACCCTGGCAGTGCTAATGGTGGCATACATGAACCGGGAATCGCTTGGCAGGACTCTTCGAGACTGGAAAGTTTGGTTCTGGAGCCGCAGCCGCCGGGAATACTGGTTAAAGGGCGGCACCTCGGGTAATATTTTGGTGGTACAAGCTATCTATTACGATTGCGATGCGGATACTTTGCTGGTAAAGGTTATTCCCCAGGGAGACGGGATAGCCTGTCATACCGGGCGTTACTCCTGCTTTCATAACCTGCTGGCCGGGGAGGAACCATGATTGATTATCATATCCACACCTCGCTTTGCGGCCATGCCGGTGGAACTATGTACCAGTACCTGGTTTCGGCCATGGAGAAGGGTATAAAAGAGATCGGGTTTGCAGATCACTTTCCCCTGCCCCTATTGGGATATACCCCCCGGCATAAGGTAACCATGGAACCGGAGGAGCTGGAGGGCTACATGGCGGAAGTTCGCAGGCTAAGCGGCCTCTTTTCCGGAATTACGGTCAGGCTAGGAGTGGAAGTGGATTATTTGCCCGGAAAAAGCTCTGTAATTGCAGACCGGCTTTCCGGGTACCCCTTTGATTTTGTTATTGGTTCGGTACATTTTATAAATGGTTGGGATTTCACCCATCCTGCCCGGGCCGGGGAATACGAGAATAAGAATCCGCGGGAACTTCGGGAACTTTATGATGCATATTTTAACCTGGTTTGGGAGGCCTGTCGTAGCGGGCTCTTTGATATTTTAGGTCATGTTGATATAATTAAAAAGTTCGGGTATGTTCTGCCTGAAGCGGAGATGGAAGCATATTATGTGAAAACCGCTCGGGTACTCAAGCAGACCGGTACCTGTCTGGAGCTTAACACTGCCGGCCGGGATGCTCCGGTGAAGGATTTTTATCCCGGGCGCCGTGGCCTGGAGATCTTTTTTCAAGAAGGGGTGCCGGTTACCCTTGGCTCCGATGCCCATGCCCCCGGGCAGGTGGGACGTTATTTCACCGAGGCGGCAAAATTATTTCGTCGAGTCGGTTATAGGCAGCTGGTCGGGTTTTCCCGGCGCCGCCAAATTCCTATAGATCTGGGGTGATGGCTATTACCCTTCCCGGCAAGGTTTTTGTAGAAACGCCTGGCGGCGTTTTTTTGATGATTTACCTAACTGATGTCGCGGGCGCAAAAAAGGTGACAGCAACTCCGTTCCCGTGCCACCAGGGAGGTGGAGAGGATTGAGGTATTTAAGCAGCGGGGAATCTCACGGGCCTTGTTTAACGGCTATAATCGAGGGATTGCCGGCCGGGCTTTCTCTCACCGCCGCAGAAATAAATAGCGATTTAACCCGCCGCCAGCAGGGATACGGGCGGGGGGACAGGATGAATATAGAACGGGACCGGGTGGAGATCCTGTCGGGGCTGCGTTTCCACCGAACCCTGGGCAGCCCGTTGACCTTGAAAATAGCCAACCGGGATTGGGAGAACTGGCGCCGTGAGATGGCTGCGGAAGGAGAGCCCCCCCCCGGTGCGGCCATCCTTACCCGACCCCGGCCGGGGCATGCCGATCTGGCCGGGGGAACCAAGTACAACCAGCGGGATCTGCGCAACATATTAGAGCGTTCCAGTGCTCGGGAGACAGCAATCCGGGTGGCGGTGGGCAGTGTGGCCCGGAAACTGCTGCAACATTTTGGAATGAAGGTATACAGCCGGGTGTTGTCCATCGGCCCGGTGAAGGCAGCCGAACAGGTTGCCGGGAAACCCTGGCCTGTTTTGCAAATCGAGCGATCACCGGTAAGGTGTGCTGATCTCCAGGCAGAAAAAGCCATGATGGAGGCTATCGATCGTGCCCGTCGGGAAGGCGATACCCTGGGAGGAACATTTGAAATAACCGTTACCGGGGTTCCGGCGGGCCTGGGAAGCCATGTCCACTGGGATCGCCGGCTGGATGGCCGTTTGGCCCGAGCGGTGATCAGTATCCAGGGGATAAAAGGAGTGGAGCTGGGGGAGGGGTTTGCCGCCGCATTTAGCCCCGGCTCCCGGGTTCATGATCCGATCATTTACGATCCTGCAATCGGGGTAACCCGTCCCTCTAACCGGGCGGGAGGGCTGGAAGGAGGAATCACCAACGGCCGACCTCTGGTACTCCGGGCAGCCATGAAGCCCATCCCTACCCTGGTCTCGCCCCTGCCCAGCATAGATTTGGATACCGGAGAAACGGTGCCGGCGGCCGCAGAGAGATCCGATGTTTGTGCCGTACACTCGGCCTCGATCGTGGCGGAGGCTGCGGTAGCCTGGGAACTGGCGGTGGCATTTCGAGAAAAATTCTCCGGAGATTTTCTGGAAGAGCTGGAGACCGGGTTCAAATTTTACCTAGAGCACCTGCGCCGTTACCTGCGAGGTTCAGGGACGGACCATAAAACCTAGGTTTCCCCCCACCGGGCCAGGAATGGCCTAGATCAAAGACAGTCCTATTTTGCAGGACTGTCCCCTAGGAGGCACGGATATCTTTGAAAAGATCTGATCCGGAGGCGGCCAACCTGGAACAAACAGTGACCATACGCTGCTCCGGTCACAGCTACCGGGTTTATATAAAATCAGGTATACTGGATGAGCTGGGAACATTGATGAAGCACATACTGCCCGCCGGCCGGGCCCTGCTGATTACCGATCGGCAGGTGGATGCCCTGTACGGAGAGCGCTGTCGCCAATCGCTTGTTTCCGCCGGTTGGACGGTTAACACTGCGGTAATCACTCCCGGAGAGAGTTCAAAAAACCTTTCTGAAGCGGCCGGGCTTTACGAGGCGGCTTTGGATTCCGAACTGGACCGGTTTTCGCCGGTGGTGGCCCTGGGCGGGGGAGTGGTGGGTGACCTGGCCGGGTTCGTGGCAGCCACCTTTATGCGAGGGGTACCGCTGATCTCCGTTCCTACCACTCTGCTGGCTCAGGTTGACAGCAGTGTGGGGGGGAAAGTAGCCGTAAACCATTCTCGAGGCAAAAACCTAATCGGCACATTTTATCAACCCCGCCTGGTGGCTGCCGATCCCGAGGTTTTGATAACCCTGTCGGACCGAGAACGTCGGGCTGCCCTGGCTGAAATCATCAAGTGTGCCCTGATCGGCAACCACAATTTTTTTAAATGGCTGGAATCTTGTCTGGATCAAATTTTAAAGAGCGATCGCTCGGCAGTTGCCCGGGCGGTTGCCTTTTCGGTGCAGTTTAAAGGAGGGGTGGTAGGGCGGGATGAGCGGGAAAATGATCACCGCCGGATCCTTAACTTTGGCCATACCCTCGGGCATGCCCTGGAGGCTTCTACCGGCTACCGTTATTATTTGCACGGGGAGGCGGTTTTAATCGGCCTGGCTGCGGCAGTGGAGCTTTCCCGGCGCCTGGAATTGTTGGAACCCAAAGCTGCCGAAGAAGCCCTGAGGCTGATCTCCCGGGTGGGCTTTCGCCCGCCTCCCCCCGGATTAACCGGGGCGGCAGTAAGGGATAAGCTGAAATACGATAAGAAGCGCCGCCGGAACAAGTTGGTTTTTGTGTTGTTGGCCTCATTTGGAAAAGCGGTAGTCACCTCCCGGGTAGATGGGGAGTTAATCAAGGGCTTGATTCGGGAATACCTCCAGGGAGAAGGCCTGTTTGAAAGTATTTCCGGTACAGGCCGCCCGTAAAGTATTTTATGCTATTTACAGGCAACTAGCAGCAGGATTGGGCTTGCACAAGCAGAATATCCTGTAAAGATCAATTCCGGATGGCCGGACAACTTTTTTCTACAGGCCCCGGCTCAAGGGCCCGGCCACCCGCCGGGTATTTCAGGTAAAGGGAGGGTTTATGATCAGTACGGTCAAATCAAGAAAGCCAAACGCTTTCTATACGGTAGTATTTATCCTGATTTGTTTGCTGCTGTTGGGTTCTTGCTATCTGGTAGCGGTCAAGGCCAATCAAGGTATCCGGCGGGGATTGGATATCGCCGGAGGGCTTTACGTGTTATTGGAAGCGGAAACTACCGGAGATGAACAAGTTGATGCCGATGTTATTGAACGGGCTATCGCCATTATCAGAATGCGGGTGGATGATTTGGGGGTAGCCGAGCCTTCGATTATTCCCCAGGGGACGAAGCGGATCCGCATCGAACTTCCCCAGGTTGACAATGCAGAACAGGCCCGGGAAATAATCGGGAAAACCGCTCTGCTTACCTTTACCGGGCCCGATGGAGAAAAAATTGTAACCGGAGCCCATCTTAAATCAGCGATTGCCGCAAGACACCCTCAGACCGGGCAGCCGATAGTGAGCATTGAATTTGATGAAACCGGCTCAAAACTGTTTGCCGAGGCTACCGGCAAATATTTGGGCCAGCCTATCCATATCAGTCTGGATCAGGAGATTATTTCCGATCCGGTAATAAGAAGTGTTATCCCCGACGGTTCGGGTTATATTGAGAGCCCGAATTTTACCTTTGAAGAGGCGGCTCACCTGGCCCTGCTGCTTCGAAGCGGGTCCTTGCCCCTGGAATTTAAAGAGCTGGAAACCCGTCTGATCGGGCCCACATTGGGTCAACGCACTGAACAGATAAGTATGGCCGCCGCTGCGGTGGGTCTGGCGGCAGTGGCACTTTATATGCTGTTGTTTTACCGGTTTTCCGGGGTAATTGCCGGAGTAGGTCTGGCTTTTTATCTGACCCTGGCTCTGGGGACGCTAATGCTTCTTCCCGGTTATACCTTGACCTTGCCCGGCATGGCCGGTCTGGTCCTTTCCATCGGAATGGCGGTAGATGCCAATGTAATTATCTTTGAGCAGATAAAAGAAGAGCTGCGCCTGGGGCGCACTATCCGCACCGCCCTGGAAAACGGATTCAAAAATGCCTTCCGGACCATACTTGACTCCAACGTAACCACGATTATCGCTACCGTGGTGCTGTTTCTTCTGGCCAGCGGACCGGTTAAAGGGTTTGCAGTTACTTTGTTTATCGGTATTTTGGCCAGCATGATCACCGCGGTGTTTTTAGCCCGCTTTTTATTGCGGCTGGCTTTTAAAGCAGGAATTATTCGCAGCACCTCTTACCTGGGGGTGAGATCATGACCATTGATTTTGTGCGTTACTCGCGCAAGGCCTATCTCTGTTCGGCCATACTGCTGGTGGCGGGGGCGATATCCCTGGCTATATTCGGTTTAAACCTAGGGATCGATTTTACCGGGGGCACGGTATTTAATTTAAATTTACAACAAGAATTTACCCTGGCCGAGGTGAAGGAGGTCCTGGCTCCCTTTGGGATGCAAGGCCTGCCTGTCCAGACCGTCCAGGGCCGGAATCTTCAGGGGGAAATTGTGGATACGGGGGTAGCCATAAAATCTCCTTATCTTGAAGAAGGGTGCCGAGACCAGGTGATGGCTGCTTTCCGCCGGCGCTGGCCGGGCTTAAGCTCGAAAGATTTGCGGGTGGAGAGTGTGGGAGCATTAATCGGCGGTGAATTGACTCGCCAGTCGCTGCTCTCGCTGGCGGCGGCAATTGTAGCCATGATAGTCTACATTACCCTTAGATTTGAGTTCAAATTTGCCGTCTCGGCAATTGTCGGCCTGTTGCACGACATAGCGGTAATAGTGGCCATATTTTCTTTATTCCGGCTGGAGGTTAATGTACCCTTTATTGCTGCCATACTGACCGTATTTGGATATTCGATTAACGACTCCATCGTGGTTATTGATCGTATCCGTTTAAATATCCGGCATAAACCAAGGGCGGAATATCCGGCGGTAGTCAATCGGAGCATAGGCCAGAGCCTGGTACGCTGCCTGAACACCTCTCTTACTACTTTTCTGGTATTGTCGGCCCTTCTGTTCGGCTTTATCTACTATATTGGTAATGTAGATTTAATCGGGTTTGTCATAGCCATGATTATCGGGGTGGCGGTGGGGACCTACTCATCGTTGCTTATTGTCAGCCCCTTATGGCTTGACCTCAAGCAGCGAGAATTTAAACGCTCCCGGGTCGGCGGATAAACAAACAGCCCGTTTGAAAGGGGCAATGAAATATGGAAACACTGCTTCTGATAGCAGTCCTGCTGGTCAGCCTGCTGATTGCGCTGTTGGCTCTGGCCAATAAAGAGGCCGTGGTTATAAATTATTTGATCGGGGAGACCCGGGTCTCTCTAATCATCTTGATCCTGGCCTCGGCCTGTGCGGGAGCAGTTATAACCGGGATGCTTAGTTTGCTGCATAGCGCCCGCCGTGCCTGGCGTTTTCGGGAATTGCGCCGGCAACTGGGGGAGGCCAGGCAGCGTTTGTCCGGGCTGGAGGAGGAAAACCAACTGCTGACTAAAAAATTTATACAGGATCAGGCCCCGGTTGAAGCTGCTCCTGCCGGGGAAAAGCACCCGGAGCAGGAGCCGGGGGCTGGTGATAGATGAACCCTTATTTACCAGGATGGGTGGTTGCTCCGGCAGATCCCGCACAGGCAAAAGTTTTATCTCAAAAACTTGGTATCCCTCCGGTGGTGGCCGGGGTGCTGATCAATCGCGGGGTAACCGGGGAGGAACAGGCCAGGCAATTCCTAAACCCGGGTCTTCAGCAGCTTCTACCTCCGGCGGAGATGCAGGGGATGAAGCAAGCCGTGCTAAGAATTGGCAGGGCCCTGGACCGGGGAGAGAAAATTGTAATCTACGGTGATTACGATGCTGACGGGGTCACCGCTACCGCCATGCTGGTAGAGACACTTAAAAAACTGGGCGGAGAGACGAATTTTTTTCTTCCCAGCCGCGCTCAGGGTTATGGGCTTCACCGGGAGGCTTTGCAGCGGTTTCGGGAGGAAGGGGCTTCCCTGGTGATTACCGTGGATTGCGGGATCACTGCCCGGGAAGAAGCCCAATATGCCCGGCAGATCGGGCTGGATTTAATTATTACCGATCACCACCAGCCCCGGGAACTTCTTCCGGAAGCAGAGGCCGTGCTGAATCCCCTCCAGGAGGATTGCGGTTACCCGTTTAAGTGGCTTTCCGGGGCGGGGGTGGCCTTTAAGCTGGCTTCCGCCTTGCTGGAGCAGGTGAAGGGCAAATTTCCCGGTGCACAGCTGGACCTGGCGGCAGTAGGTACAGTAGCCGATATGGTACCCCTGCTGGGAGAGAACCGGGTGCTGGCCTCCCTGGGACTGTCAGAAATTAATCGTTTGCCGCGGACGGGTTTCAAGGCCCTGGTGGAAGCGGTGGGCCTGGCGGTGGGGAAAATGGACTCTACCGGTCTGACTTTTGGGCTGGCTCCTATACTCAATGCTGCCGGGCGAATGGGAGATGCCCATCCGGCAGTCGATCTGCTGCTGGAACAAAACCCCGAGCGGGCCGAAGAACTGGCCCGGTTTCTGTGCCGGCAAAATCAACTCCGGCGGGATACAGAGGCTAAAATATTTTCAGAAGCCGAAGCTATGATCATGGAGGATCGCCCTGCGGCTGGGGAGAAGGTGATCACCCTGGCCCGGGAGGACTGGCATCCGGGCGTAATCGGCATTGTTGCCTCCCGGCTGGTGGAACGCTTTTACCGGCCGGTGGTTATAATAACGGTGATGGAAGGAGTGGGCTGCGGTTCGGCCCGCAGCATTCCCGGGTTTAATCTGGCTGCGGCCCTGGAGGAATGTAGCGGCCTGCTGCAAAAATTCGGGGGACATGATCAGGCCGCCGGGTTGACTGTGGAACCCGGGCGGGTAAAAGAACTCCGGGAGCAGCTGAACCGGATAGCGGATCGCTCCCTGCAGCCCGAAGATCTGGTGCCCCGATGTTATATAGAAGCGGAACTTTCCGGAAATGAAATAAACCTGGAGCTGGCCGATCGGCTTTCTTGCCTGGAACCGTTCGGGGTAGCCAATCCGGCTCCGGTTTTTGGCAGCCTTTCCTGGGAACTTCGCTCCTGGAGGCTGGTAGGATCGGGGAAAAAACATCTGAAATTAAACCTTGCCAAAGACAATCATTTTATAAGGCCGATCCTGTTTTCCGGAGCTTCTTTGGCCCCCAAGCTCCGCCGCTACCGGAAGCTGAACCTGGCTTTTAATTTGCAAGCCGGCACTTTTAAAAATCAGCCGGTGCTGAATGTAGAGCTAAAGGATCTTGGCTACAGTGACAACCGGATTTCCGGCAGGGTGGAGCTAATTGACCGGCGTGGCGAGCCGGAAAGGCTGAACTATATCCGGGAACTGATCCGCAGTAGTGAAGAAGTGGCTATATTTGTAAGTACCCGCCGCCGGGAGGAGATGCTCAGACGGCGTCTGCCGGGGGAAGTGCTGTTTATAACCAGCGGAGAGGGAAACAGGGAGCCGATCTTTAAACAGGCCTGTAACCGGCTGGTGTTATACGATCTGCCGCTTCATTTTCAGCTGCTGACTCCATATTTCAAAAGGCACCGCCTGCTTCCCCAAATTCAGGTTCACCTGTTATACAACAGCCGTGGCCGGGAAATTAATGAGCGGTTAACCTCCATGGCTTTACCTTCTGCACCGGCCTTGCGGCAGATCTGTCGGGCATTACTGGAAACTGCGGCCGGGGAGGAACTGGTATTCCCCGGGCTTTTGGCAGACCGGCTCTCCTATTCGGACAAGTACTGGCGGCGATGCCGGGATATCCTGGTGGAAACCGGGATGCTGACCCCCGGATCGGATCAACGGCTAACCGTAACCCCCTACCGGGAGGAGGGATGGGCGGAAAAACTTGAATTATCTGCTGCTTTTAGATCCACCCGGGAGCTGGTAGAGGAATGCCGTCAATTTCAAGAGCAACTGCTTCAGAGGAGCGGGCAGGAACTGGCAGATTATTTTAACTCTCTATTTGAAAACTGCTCGTGATCCTGCGATCAGCAAGGGGGAAAATATTGGCTGTTAACCGGACCGGCTCCGGCAGGGGGCTGGGTGAACTAAAAGGAAAAATTCTTAACTACTATCCGGAGACCGGCGAGGAGTGGGACCTGATCGAAAAAGCGTATTACTTTGCTTTAAAAGCCCACTCCGGACAGCGCCGCCAGTCCGGGGAATCGTTTATTATCCATCCGCTGGGAGTGGCAAAAATATTGGCGGATATGGGGTTGGATGTAATCACCATTGCCGCCGGCCTGTTGCATGATGTGGTGGAGGATACTGCGGTTGGGCTGAAAGATCTTGAACAAGAGTTTGATCAGGAGATCGCTTTGCTGGTGGACGGGGTAACCAAACTCGGCCGGGTGGAGTTTACCTCTAAGGAAGAACAGCAGGCGGAGACCTTGCGCAAGATGTTTATCGCCATGGCCAGGGATATAAGGGTAATTTTAATTAAATTGGCCGACCGCACCCACAACTTGAGAACCCTGCGCTTCTTGAAAACCTTTAAACAGAAAGAGATTGCCCGGGAAACCCTGGAAATATATGCCCCGCTGGCCCATCGCCTGGGGATCTATAAAATCAAGATGGAGCTTGAGGATTTGGCTTTTCGTTACCAGAATGAGGTTAAATATTACGAGCTGGTAGAGAAGCTTGATAAAAACCGGCGGGAGCGCGAAAAATTCATTATCCGGGTTATTAGCACCCTGAGGGAGCAACTGGAACAGGTGGGAATCAAGGCGGAGCTGCAAGGCCGCCCCAAACACTTGTACAGTATTTACAACAAAATCCGGGAACAGCACGTAGAATTTAGCGAAATTTACGATCTTACCGGTATTCGGGTGATCGTGGAAAATATCAAAGATTGTTATGGTTCGCTGGGGGTAGTGCATACCCTATGGAGGCCAATTCCCGGGCGGTTTAAGGATTTTATTGCCATGCCCAAACCCAATATGTATCAATCACTGCATACCACGGTAGTAGCTGCAGAGAACGAGCTGGTGGAAATTCAAATCCGTACCTGGGAGATGCACCGCACCGCGGAGTACGGGATTGCCGCTCACTGGCGCTACAAAGAAAAAATTAAAAACCCCCGGGAACTCGATCAGAAGCTGGCCTGGTTAAGACAGCTTCTGGAGTGGCAACACGAGTACCGGGACCCCCGGGAATTCATGGAAAGCTTGAAAATAGATCTGTTTTCAGATGAGGTATTTCTGTTTACTCCCCGGGGGGATGTGATAAACTTGCCCCAGGGTTCCTGCCCGCTTGATTTTGCCTACAAGATTCACACCGATATTGGTCATCGCTGCACCGGAGCCCGGATCAACGGCCGGATTGTTCCGCTGGATTACAGGCTTAAAACCGGGGAAATGGTAGAAATTATTACTACCAAACACAGTTCTCCCAGCCGGGACTGGCTAAAGCTAGTAAAAACCCCCCAGGCCAAGAACCGGATCCGATCCTGGTTCAAAAAGGAACGGCGGGAGGAAAATATTGAAAAGGGGAGGGAGCTGCTGGAGCGGGAGTTTAAGAGGCTTAACTTGGATCACCGCCTGTGGCTAACCCCTGAGCTGTTAGAAGAGGTAGGGAAGAAATTTAACCTGCTCAGCGCGGAGGAAGTTTACGCTACCGTAGGTTATGGCGGAGTAACCGCTCCCCAGATTTCCGGCCGGTTGAGGGAAGAGTATGGGAAAAGGTACGGGGAAGAAGAAAAAGCCCCTGTTCCCGAAACCAGGGCTGCAAAGCAACAATCATATTCGGATCTGGGAATAAAGATACAGGGTGTGGACAACCTGTTGTTGCGCATGGCCCGCTGCTGCCTGCCTGTTCCCGGGGACAAGATCGCCGGATTTATTACCAGGGGCCGGGGGGTTTCCATTCACCGGGCCGGCTGCCCGAATTTAAAACATGCCCAGGCAGAACGAATAATTGAAGCCGCCTGGAACAGGGGAGCGCAGCTTTCTTACCCGGTGGAGATTGAAGTGAGGGCCATAGATCGGCCCAATTTGCTGGCGGAAGTGGTAGCGCTGGTCAGCGAGGGCCGGGTAGATATTATGGCGGTGGATGGAAAGGCCGACAAGGACCGGGTAGCGGTAATTCATTTAACCATGGTGGTCCGGGATCGCGCCCAGCTACAGCATATCATAAACCGGCTGAAAAAGATAAAAGATGTGCTTTCAGTAAGCCGTTACCTGGCAGGCCGTTGATTGAGAGGTTGAAAAAACAAAACGTAGGGGCGGGGTTCCATACCCGCCCTTTTACCCGCTCCCAAATGGGGAAAAAATTGCAGTTTTAGGGGGCTATTTCATGAGAGCAGTGGTGCAGAGGGTTTCCTCGGCCCGGGTGGTGGTAGACGGAAAAACAGTGGGATCTATCGGGACAGGGATGGTAATTTTTCTGGGGGTAGGCCGGGGAGACCGGCGGTTGGACTGTGAGTACCTGGCAGAAAAAATAGCCAACCTCCGTATTTTTGAAGATGTGCAGGGGCTAATGAATTTATCCCTGAAACAGGCGAACGGGGAGGCACTTTTGATTTCCCAGTTTACACTATACGGTGACTGCCGCAGGGGTCGTCGCCCCAGCTTTATGGAGGCGGCTCCCCCGGAGCAGGCAGAAGAGCTGTATTTATACTTTTTGGATCAACTCTGCCGTCGGGGCCTATCGGTGGTTACCGGTCAATTCCGGGCGATTATGGAGGTAACAGTGGAAAATCAGGGGCCGGTAACCATCTTGCTGGACAGTTCCGCCAGGCATTGACAGTAAAAAAGCCTTTGGATAAAATGAGATTGTTTTGTAACTAGGAGACGGGATATGGAATTTAAAGCGCCCCGGGGCACCCGGGATATATTGCCCCTGGAGGCAGCCAGGTGGTGGCGCCTGGAAACCTGCTTTCAGGAAATCTGCAAGCTGCACGGGTTTGAAGAAGTACGCACTCCCATATTCGAACATACCGAACTGTTTGCCCGAAGTGTGGGTGAAGAGAGCGATATCGTATCTAAAGAGATGTATACTTTTGCGGACCGCGGCGGACGCAACCTCACTCTCCGCCCGGAGGGGACTGCCCCGGTAGTCAGAGCTTACCTTCAGGGGCTGGCTTCCCGGCCGCAACCGGTTAAATTATTCTATTTTGGTCCCATGTTCCGCTACGATCGCCCCCAGGCGGGACGTTATCGCCAGTTTCACCAGCTCGGAGCCGAAATATTCGGCGCCGGCTCACCCTCCGCCGATCTGGAGGTTATCTTGCTATGCACCAGCCTGTTCGAACACCTGGAGATAATCGGGCTAGAACTTCAGCTTAACAGTGTGGGCTGTTCTCGCTGTCGCCCGGCTTACCGGGAGAAACTTGTTTCATACCTTAAACCCAAGATAGATCTGTTTTGTGCCGATTGCCGGCGAAGACATTTGATCAACCCCTTGCGGGTGCTGGATTGCAAACACCAGAACTGCCGCCAGGCAGCGGACGGAGCCCCGAGAATCCATGAGCACCTTTGCTCGGAATGTAAAGATCATTTCCTGGCCTTGCTGCGCTTGCTGGAGAAAGCCGGAATACCTTTCCGGAAAAATCCTTACTTGGTCCGGGGGTTGGATTACTATACTCGCACTGCTTTTGAATATGTGCCCTCCTTGATAGCGGAGTCCGATTCTTTGGGAGGGGGAGGACGTTACGATGATCTGGTGGAGTACTGCGGCGGAAAACCCACCCCGGCGGTAGGGGTGGCCTTGGGGGTGGAAAGGCTTTTGCTGGCCATGAACACAACAGATCCCGCGGTTTCCCGACCGGGGGTATTTATTGCCTGGGCTACCGCGGAGGCGGAAATAGAAGCACTTTGTTTGGCCCGGGATCTGCGCTCCCGGGGGATACCGGCGGAACCGGAACTCACCGGACGCAGCCTTAAAAAGCAGCTGAGACAGGCCCATCGCAAAGGATATCTGCGGGTGATCATTATCGGCCGGCGGGAACTGGAACAGGGTGTGATAACGTTAAGGGATATGATTGACGGTTCCCAGCAGGAATATTCCCGGCACCAGTTGCTGGCGGAGGCTTCTTCTTGGGGCACAGGTCCCGAAAAAATTCGCAGCTGTCATTCTGAGTGAAGCAAAGGATTTTGAGTCTTACAGCGTTAAAATTTACATTTGATAAATGTGGTTGACGGATTATCTAATAGAAGAAACATTACTTGTGATTGCCAGAAGGGGGCGGACTTTACTTGCGTACTCACTGGTGTGGGGAACTAAATCGATCCCTGGTTGGCGGGGAGGTGACGCTGGCCGGTTGGGTTCAGCGCCGCCGGGATCACGGCAGCCTGATTTTTATCGATTTGCGGGATCGCAGCGGATTGACTCAGCTGGTATTTGATAAAGGAAGCGGCGTATTCCATCTGGCCGAGGAGTTGCGCAGCGAATACGTGATTATGGCCAGGGGCCGGGTGGCTGAGAGAACACCGGAAAACTATAACCCCCGGCTGGCTACCGGCGAGGTGGAGCTCAGGGTGAACGAGCTGAAGATTTATAATCGCTCTTACAATCCTCCTTTTTATATAGAAGACGGGCTTAATGTTGAAGAGAATCTTCGCCTGAAATACCGCTATCTGGATTTGCGACGCCCGGAGATGATGAGAAGACTTGTTCAGCGGCACCGGACGGTTAAAACTATCCGGGATTTTTTAGATCAAGAAGAATTTTTGGAGATTGAAACCCCGATGCTGACCCGGAGCACCCCCGAAGGAGCCCGGGATTTCCTGGTGCCCAGCCGCCTTCACTCCGGCAGTTTTTATGCTCTGCCTCAATCACCCCAGCTGTTCAAGCAGTTGTTGATGGTGGCCGGGGTAGAACGTTATTTTCAGATTGCTCGCTGTTTCCGGGATGAAGACTTGCGGGCGGACCGTCAGCCCGAGTTCACTCAGATAGACGTGGAGGCTTCTTTTTATACCCAGGACCGATTGTTTGATCTGGTGGAGAAGATGATGGCCGCACTATGGGAAAAACTTCTGGGTTTTAAGCTTAATCGCCCTTTTCCCCGCCTCTCCTACCGGGAGGCCATGAACCGGTTTGGTTCAGACAAACCTGATTTACGTTTTTCAGGGGAACTGATCGATTTAACGGACCTGGCCGGGAAAAGCTCATTTAGAATATTCCAGGAGGCGATTAACTCCGGAGGGGTGATCAAAGGGTGGCGACTGGTTGAAGGCGGCAGCTTTAGCCGCAAAGATCTGGATGAACTGATTGAATTTGCCCGCGAGCAGGGAGCCGGAGGACTGGTGTGGATGATCCGGGAGAGCAAGGGGTGGCGCTCCCCGGTAACTAAATTTTTTGAACCGGAGTTGCTGTCTGAAATCGGAGAGCGGATCGGGGCCTCACCGGGGGATCTGGTGCTGATGGTAGCCGATCACTGGGAAACATGTTGCACTGTCCTGGGGCAGCTCAGGTTGCGCTTAGGAAGCCCCGCAGCGGGAAATAAGCCGCATTTCTTGTGGGTGGTGGATTTCCCTTTGTTCCAGCTTGAAGAACAGGGGTATACTGCCAACCACCACCCATTTACCGCTCCCAGGGAAGAAGATCTGCCTTTTCTGGAAACCCGTCCGCTGGCAGTCCGCTCCCAGGCCTATGATTTGGTGCTCAACGGGGTGGAATTGGGCAGCGGCAGCGCCAGGATTTATTGCCGGGATATCCAGGAGCGGATATTCAAGATATTGGGGTTGTCCGGCCGGGAGGCGGTGGACAAGTTCGGTTTTCTCCTGGAAGCCTTTGAATATGGTGCTCCCCCCCACCTGGGAATCGCCCTGGGACTGGACCGGCTGGTAACCATGATTACCGGGGATGAGTCTATCCGCCAGGTAATTGCTTTTCCTAAAACTGCCGGAGCAGCCTGCCCGGTTACCGGTGCCCCGGCGGCAGTTTCTCCTGAACAGCTTTCCGAAATCAAGATTGCTGTTAAAACCGGCGGGCGTAAGACCGGGCAAACCCCGTCAAAGCCGAGATAAAATCGTGAACTACTCCTGAGCCCCGGGAGATAATCAGCCCGGTTATAACATAATCTATTGCCGGGGCATGGGTATAGTTGCCGGTTATCTCCAGGATTCCGGTATCAGTAAGCAGGCATAGCACAATGCCGATAGCCGATGAAATTGCCCCTGTTGGGAGCTTATTTGCACCGGGGCAGCTTTCCCGGATAGTTTCTGTGAGAAATTCTACAATTACGGCTAACCAGACCAGTGTGCCGGGCCCGGGAGAAATCATGGCGGCCATCTCCTTAAGTTCATTTTCTAAATGCTACTATTATCATATGAAGTCCGCAGGTTTGTGGTACGTCCGCAAGCCCGATTTGCAAGGCCTGCAACAATCACCCAATATTGTTTTTGGGAGAGACAGTCGGAGGCACCTTTCTGTTTCGGCAAAAAACCGGCCTCGGTGTCCCATTTTTTATTTTCTGTAAACTTGCCCTGAAAATCAATTTATGTTATGATCTCTATGCAGTAAAAATCATGAGTACCGGCGGTAGCCCTGCTGTGCTCGTGTAAACCTTAAAGTTTTGAGCTAACACTTTTTAATTGGGAGCCTGGACTTTAGTTGCGGCGCAGAAGCCTCCTGGAAGAGGACCTGTAAAGTAATTAAGAAGGCACCCCCCTGTAGAGGGAACAGTTCAAAACAACGGTCCACGGCACGGCGGGGTTTATTTTTGGCTTTTAACGAAATAAAACCTCCCCCAATTCTTACCATGTAGTTGATGGCGGAAGGTCTGCCATAAAAACCTGCCCGGTTTACCCAACCGTTAATTTAATTAGCTTTCCAATACAATTGACTCCGAAATTCTTGAAATTTAGGTAAAATGATGTCTTAACAGCCTGAATATCATCGTACTGTTCCGGTTTAACCCTGCGAATAAGATCAAATATTGATCATACGGCCCTTTTTACCCGGCAACCACAGGGTAATGGAAGAAGGTCGGCCTGCAAATCAGACAGGATGTGGCATTATTCACCAGTAATTAATAATAATTATCCTAGCCGGTGTCAAAAAAAGGGAGGGTATCGAAAAATATTCCCTCTTTTTTTTAATTCTGAGCATTTCCCGGAAGGATATTTAAAGGCGGGCGCGAACTTTAATAAGCAAGGTGGGGTATAGTGGGGTAAAGTGGATCCACCCGGAGGCCAGATCTATGTTCATGGGAGAATATCAGCACACCCTGGATGAGAAAGGACGGGTAGCAGTTCCAGCCCGCCTGAGAGAAGATCTGGGTGAAAAATTTGTGATCACCCGGGGACTGGATCGGTGTCTGTTTGCATATCCCCTTGCAGAGTGGTCCAGAATCGAAGAAAAATTAAAGACCCTGCCTTTTACCAAAAGTGACGCCAGGGCATTTACCAGGATGTTTTTTTCAGGGGCGATCGAGGTAGAGATTGACAAACAAGGACGGGTGTTAATTCCCCAGCATTTGCGCAGCTATGCCCGGGTGGAGAAAGAGGTTAGAATTATCGGTGTGTCTAACCGGGTGGAGGTATGGGGCGAGGTGGTGTGGACAGAATATATCCACAAAGCCGGCCTGGCCTATGAACAGATCGCCGAAACACTGGTAGATTTTGAGTTATAACCGGGGGTGAACGATGTCTGATCTACATATCCCGGTAATGCTTGGGGAGGTACTTTCGTATTTAAACTGTTCCCGGGGAGGAATATACGTGGATGCCACCCTGGGGGATGGAGGGCACGCCCTGGGGATTTACCGCTGCCTGGGTGCTGATAGCCATTTAATCGGTATTGATTGGGATGAAGATGTATTCGAAGGTGTCCGAAAACGGTTAGAAGGGTCACCGGCGAAGCTTACCCTGGTTCATGGCAGCTACGCCCAGTTGGAAGAGATTTTACATGATCTGGGGATAGAGCTGGTAACCGGATTGTTGCTTGATTTGGGGGTTTCTACCCGGCAGTTGTTGCATGTTTCCCGGGGCTTTTCCTATCACGGGGAAGCCGAGCTGGATATGCGCATGGATCGCCGACTGCGGCGAACGGCTGAAGATCTGGTGAATGAACTCCCTGAGGAGGAGCTCAGCAAGATAATCTACCGGTACGGAGAAGAACGCTTTGCCCGCAAAATTGCCCGCAGGATTATCGGTGCCCGGGCTAAAGGCAGCCGGATTCGAACCGGTGATCAGCTGGTGGAAATTATTAAATCGGCAATACCTCCGGCGGGCCGGAGAGAGAAACATCCGGCCCGCAAAACTTTTCAGGCGCTTAGAATTGCGGTTAATCGGGAACTGGAAAACATCCAGCAGGTGTTGCCCCAGGTGGTTCGTTGCCTGGAACCGGGAGGGCGGTTGTGTGTTATTGCCTATCATTCCCTGGAAGACAGGTTGGTTAAAACGTTTTTAAAAGAGCGCTCCCGAAGTTGTAGTTGTCCTCCCGGATGGCCCTGTACTTGTAACGGGGAAGGAGAACTCAAGCTGCTGACTCCCAGGGCGATTAAACCTACCGATGAAGAAATTTCCTTTAACCCGCGCTCTCGCAGCGCCCGCCTGCGGGCGGCAGCTAAAAAAACGTTCTAAAGGCGAAAGCAGGTGAATAAGTTGTTACAGGCCAGGAGTCGGATACAACAAGATAAATGGGCGGCGCCCCCCGGCCCACAGGCTATCCCCGGGACATCTTCTACCCCCCGTGGTAAAGGGAAAGCCGGGCTGTTGTTAGCCGGACTGGTTTGCCTGTTATTATGCCTGGTGTTAGTTTCTCAATATTCCATGATTGTCTCCTTAAGTTTTGAATTAAGCACCCAAGAGATAAGAATAAAACAGCTTAAGGAGGAATACCGGGAATTGGAGGTCACAGCAGCCCGGTTGGCATCTTTAAGCCGGATCGAGGAGGTTGCCCGGGGGGAACTGGGGATGCGGGAACCTGACCAGGGTCAGCTAAAGGTGTTAACCGCCTGTTTAGAATGAATGGGAGCGGTGGAATCCCTTTGTCGGATAGTGCGGTGTTTCAGGTAAATATTAGAAAAAGGCTTTACTTCTTCTTTGGAGTAATCCTTATGGCAGCGGCGGCCCTGATTTGCCGTCTGGCCTGGATACAGATAGTACGGTATGAAGATCTTTCCCGAATGGCCCAGGAACAGTGGAATCGCAGCATTCCCACCCGATCTTTACGAGGATCAATATATGATTGCCAGGGCAGACTTCTGGCCGGCAATATAACTGTAGATACGGTGGTAGCTATTCCGCCCCAGGTAGAGAATGCTCAAGGAAGCGCCGATCTGTTGGCCCCTTTGTTGAAGATGGATCGGGATAAAATTTATGATCTGTTAACTATGGATCGCAGCATGATTTACCTGAAACGGAAAGTGGAACCGGAGATCTCTCAGCAAATCCGTGATCTTAAACTGCCGGGGATTGCTTTTACTCCTGAAGGCAGGCGTTACTATCCGGGGGGGAAGTTGGCTTCACAACTGCTGGGCTTTGTAGGCATGGATCAGGGATGGTCCGGACTGGAGATATATTATGAGGATCACCTTAAAGGGCGGGAAGGAGAAATTTTGTTCCCCTCGGACGCCTGGGGGCGACAGCTTCCCTATGAGGGGCGCAGGTTTGTAGCTCCCGGGGAAGGGGCGGACCTTCATCTAACCATTGATGAAACAATTCAATATATTGTAGAGCGTGAACTTTCCCGAGCAGCCCTGCAATTCAAGCCCCGAAAAGCAATGGCCATTGCTGTTGATCCGTTTAGCGGGGCGATACTGGCGGCAGCCGGCATGCCCGATTTTGATCCGACCAATTACGATCAGGCCAATCCGGAATGCTGGCCGTTAAGCCCGATAACCGATTCTTTTGAACCCGGATCTACTTTTAAACTGGTTACCTTATCGGCGGCAATTGAGGAAGGGATGTACAACGAGCAAGAGCGTTTTTTTTGTAGTGGTTCCGTCAATGTGGCGGGGCACAATATCGGCTGTTGGACCTCCTCCCAGGGGGGACATGGTAGCATTACCTACCTGGAGGTGGTTGAAGGCTCTTGTAACCCGGGATTTATCAACCTGGGGCAGCGTCTGGGGAAAGAAAAACTGTTTAAATATATTAAGGCTTTTGGTTACGGTCAAAAAACCGGAATTGATTACCCGGGGGAGGGGTCCGGGATTGTGTTTCCCCTGGAGCAGGTGGGCCCCCTGGAACTGGCTACCAGCTCGTTTGGCCAGGGGGTATCGGTGACCCCCTTGCAACAGGTGATGGCGGTGTCAGCGATAGCCAACGGGGGTTTCCTTATGAAGCCTTACCTGGTAAGCGAGATGCGAGATTCGGAGGGAAAGCAGGTTTTTAAGCAGCAACCCGCCCGGGTTAGGCAGGTGGTTTCCCGTCAAACTGCCGAAAAGGTATCCAGGATTATGGAACAGGTTACTTTGGCTGGAAGTGGAATGAACGCTGCCATTGAGGGATACCGTATTGCTACCAAGACCGGTACCGCTCAAAAAGTAGGTCCCGAAGGGGCTTATATCCCCGGGCAGTATATTCTATCTTTGATCGGATTTGTGCCTGCAGACAGCCCCAAAATTGTGCTGTATGTGGCGGTTGATGGGGTTACCCGGGGGCCCCAGTGGGGTTCCCAGGTTTGTGCCCCCATATTTAAGCAGATCATGGAAGATGTGCTGGTATATTTAAAAATTCCTCCGCAAAAACTTTCCGGACTGTCGCCGGTAGCACTGGTTAAGGTTCCGGAACTAGGCGGTTTGACCCTTGATCAGGCGGCAGCAGCGATAGATACCCGTGGATTGTTGTTAAAAGTGGTGGGTAAAGGGGATACCATTATTAATCAAACTCCCAAGGCCGGAGCGGAGGTGCTTCCTCAAACCAAGATTATCATATATTTAGGTGATAGCAATATATCGCCTGAACAGATCCCGGTGCCTGAACTTATTGGTTTTTCGGTTAAGGAGGCCGGAGAAATATTGAGCTGGCTTGGCCTAAAGCTGGCGGTAGAAGGATCGGGGGTGGCGAAGGAACAAGAGCCGTCGCCGGGGAATTTGGTGGAACCGGGGGAGGTAATTAAAGTAAGCTTTGATATCCCTTGAGGCAAGTTTTCTCGTTTCAGCGCACAGAATGAATTTCCCGGGAATAGTATACATTACCTAGATGTTCCCGGAGGCGCTCTGGATGGGGAAACTATCCTTTGAAAAACTGCTTCAACCGCTGGTATTGAAGACCGTTGTTGGAAGGCCGGAGGGGTCGGTTACCGGACTTTCTTGCCACAGCGCCCGGGTAAAGGCGGGCAACCTGTTTTTTTGTTTGAAAGGTCGCCGCTACCGGGGATGGGAATTTGCCGGAGAGGCCTTAAGGCGGGGAGCGGCGGCGGTGGTGTTGGAACAGGAAGCACCGATTAGGATCAGCCCGGCGGTAAGGGTCCCCGATGTCCGGCTGGCCCTGGCCCTGATCTCCGATGTTTTTTATGGGCATCCCTCCCGCCGGTTGCGGCTGATCGGGGTGACCGGAACAAACGGCAAAACTACCACTACTTATTTTGTAGAAAGCCTGTTTAAAGCCCGGGGGGAGGTTGCCGGGCTGCTGGGAACGATAGCTTACCGGGTTGGAGAAAACGTTATTCCGGCGGAGGCCACCACCCCGGAAGCTTGTGATCTCCAGCGACTACTGTGTAAAATGAGCAGGGAAGGGGTAAAACATGCAGTAATGGAGGTCTCTTCCCATGCCCTGGAACAGAAGCGGGTCCTGGGTTGCCGGTTTGCAGTAGCGGTGGTAACCAATGTCACCGGTGAGCACCTGGATTTCCACCACGATTTTGAGTCTTACTTAAAATCAAAGACAAAGTTGTTTCTTTCTTTGGGAAGCACCCTGCTGGCGGATGGTGGTCCGAAGGTGGCGATAATAAACAGGGACGATCCCTGTTTCCACCGGATAGAGGGGTGCTGCCTGGGCCAGAAAATTACCTACGGGATTTACCGGAAGGCGGATCTCCAGGCCGGGGATATTGAATATTACCCGCGGGGAATATCTTTTAACCTTAGTGCCTTTGGTGAAAAAACCAGGGTGGAGCTCCCTGTTCCGGGTCTGTTCAACATATACAATGCTCTGGCAGCCATGGGAGTTGGTCTGGCGGAGGGTTTCAGCCTGAACGAAATGCGCAAGGCCCTGTCGTGGGTAAAAGCCGCGCCCGGTCGATTTGAATTTGTAGATCAGGGGCAGGATTTCGAGGTAGTGATTGATTATGCTCATACCCCGGACGGCCTGGAAAATGTTCTTAAAACCGGACGCCGCCTGTCCCAAGGGCGATTAATTACTGTATTTGGTTGTGGGGGCGAAAGAGATCGCAGCAAACGAGCCTTAATGGGGGAAGTGGCCGGTCGCTACAGTGATCTGTCCATAGTAACTAACGACAACCCCCGGGGAGAG
>CAYXBB010000029.1:0-15349 GCA_964463285.1 uncultured Syntrophomonadaceae bacterium
ATCCTGCGCCTTCCAGCGCCACTGGATCCAGCGCCCGCTGTTGGCGATGGTCCCGTCACGCTCATAAGAGCAGGTTGCCGGGAGCAGGAAGACCTCCGTATCGATCTCCTCCGGGTTGGCGCCGGGTGCCTTCCAGAAAGCGCAGGTTTCATTCTCGAATATATCAACTCCCACCAGCCAGTCCAGTTTACTTTGGTAATGGCGCTTATGGCCTGCCGAGGGGCCGCTCACCGCCGGGTTGTCCGCCCAGCAGATCATCCCCTTGATTTCGCCTTCACCCATGTACTTGTAGGCCCCGATATGGGAATGGTCGCGGTTATCAACCTTGGGCAGGTAGTCATAGCAGAAATCGTTACCCGGTGTGGCATGGTCGCCCCAGAACGCTTTCAACATGCTGGCCAGGTACTTGGGTTTGTTGACCCACCAGCTCTTGGCCGGAGTTTCTTTGGCGTTGTATTCATCCAGGGTAGGATGCAGGGCTGCTTTGGGTGCATTCAGGTAACCGGGGATGATATGGTAAAGCATGGCCATGTCCGTGGATCCCTGAACATTGGACTGGCCGCGCTGCGCGTTTACTCCGCCGCCGGGAATGCCCATGTTCCCCAGGAGCAGCTGCACCATGGCGCAGGCCCGCACATTTTGGGAGCCGTGGGTGAACTGGGTGATGCCCATGGCATACATGATGTTGCCGGCCTTTTCCCTGGCTCCGGTGCTGCCGTAAAGTTTGTACGATTCTTCCAGGACCGCAGTATTGCAGCCGGTGATCTTGCTGACCGTTTCCAGGGTGTAGCGGGAGTAAAAGCGCCTCATCACCTGGAAGACGCAGTGGGGATCCTGCAGGGTGAGATCCTTGAGCACTTCGCCCGAATCATTCCTGCGGTAGCCCCAGGTTTCCTTATCATATTTGATGGGCTTGTCCGGCGCATCTTCCTGCGCGCCACTGAAGAGCCCGGTGTTTTCATCCCAGACAAAGTCCTCGCGCAACAGGTAAGCGGCATTTGTATAATACCGGAGGTACTCTTCCTGGTAAAGCCCGTTCTCCATAATATAGCTCATCATCCCGCCCAGGTAGGCGATATTGGTGCCCGGGCGGATGGGCACATGCAGGTCGGCCACCGCCGCGGTGCGGGTGATCCGCGGATCCACCACCATCAGCTTGGCCCCGCGGTGGGCGCGGGCGTGTTCGATCCATTTCATGGAGATGGGGTGGTTTTCAGCGGTATTGCCGCCGATATTCATAAATACATCACTGTTCCGGTAATCGATCCAGTGATTGGTCATGCAGCCTCTTCCAAACGTGGCGCCGAGACCGGCGACCGTGGAAGAGTGTCAGAGACGGGCGCAGTGGTCGATATTAACCATACCCAGGGCCCGCGCGATCTTGTGGAAGAGGTAGTTCTCCTCGTTGGTACAGAAGGCGCTGCCCAGCCAGGAGATGGCGTTGGTGCGGTTCACGGTAACCCCGTTTTCATCAGTTTTTTCAAAATTGTTGTCCCGGGTCGCCTTGATCCGCTTGACGATCTCTTCCAGCATCCAATCCCAGTCTTTCTCCTCCCAACTGTTGCTGCCGGGGGCCCGGTAAAGCGGCCGGATCAGGCGGTTGGGGTTGGGCTTGGACCGGCCCTTGGAATCAAATATATAAGAGACATTGTAAATAGAGCTGCCTTTGCTGCAAAGGGCTCCCTCATTAATAGGGTTATCAGGGTCGCCTTCAGTGGCAATGATCACCCCGTCTTTAACATAGCAAAGGATTCCGCATCCCACTCCGCAGAAGGTGCAGATTGTGGGTATCTCCCGGGCATAGTGTACCCGGGGTTGCTCAGCCGCCTCAGCGCTGTTCTCAAGCCCGGCTCCGGCCAGTGCAGTAACTGCAGCGGCGGTCCCGGTTAGCTTCAAGAAGCTGCGACGAGATAACTTATTCACTAAAATTACCCCCCTAGAGATTAGCTGCTTTTTTCTATAGATGGTTTAACCGCCATTGGAGCGGGTGCCGTTACGGGAACTTCTCCGAACTTGGGCCGCCTGGTCAGGCGATCAATTAGCGGTACAAAAGCATTCATGATTAAAATTGAGAAGGCCGTCCCTTCGGTGGGGCCCAAGGCCAGCCTGAACACCATGATCAATACCCCGATGGCCAGCCCGTAGATTACCTTCCCCCGGTTAGTGATGGGGCTGGTTACCCAGTCGGTAGCCATGAACAGCGCTCCCAACAGTATTCCTCCCGAAAAAATATGGTAGAACGGGGTAAGGTAAGCCGGGGTAGCGTGGTGATCGCCAAATATAAGGGCGATCACCAATACAGCCGCAATAATAGAAACTGGAATATGCCATTTTATATGGTCCCTGAACAGCAGATAAGCCCCGCCGATCAACAGGGCCAGGGCTGAAGTTTCACCCAAAGCACCGCCCGGGTGGGCCAAAAACAAGGAGCCTAAATCGGGCAGGCCGGCGCCCTGTTTGAGTAAAGCCAGCGGGGTGGCCTGGGTAACCACATCAAAGGCCCCGAAGTAATGGCCTAGCGGAGAAAAGGCCAGTCCCAACCAATAAAACACCGGAGTCAGCAAAATAATAGACGCCCGCCCAAACAGGGCCGGGTTAAAGCGGTTCCACCCCAGTCCCCCCATAAGCTCCTTGGCGATTCCGATGGAAATAAAGGTAGCCAGGGCTGCCGTCCACCAGGAGGTTCCCGCTCCCAGGCACAGTGCTACCAGTAAACCGGTTACCAGGGCACTGCCATCGTTAAGCGTTGCCGGTTTGTTCATTACCTTACGGAACAGCAACTCAGTAAGCGCTGCCGTAACCAGGCAGACGACAATCAAGAAGACGGCGTTGAATTTAAACCAGACAATTGACACCAGGGTGACCGGTATGAGAGCATATATAACATCCCGCATCGCTGAAGAGAGGGTTGCCGGAGATCTCAGGTGTGGTGATGTGGTGATAGACAGCTGTATATCGGTCATACTTTCCATTCCCTCCTAACATGGATCCTAAGGTTTGTTTCACCAACCGGGCGGCTATTTTTTTTGAGCAGCCCGCGCTGCCGCGGCAATCTGTTTTTTTGTTTCCCTTACAAAACGAACAATCGGCCGGTTGGAGGGGCAGGTATAAACACAGATCCCACACTCGAAACAGTCCATGGCCCCCCACTCGGCGGCCAAATCATAGCGGCCTTGTTCAGCATAGAGCCCGATGAAATTCGGGTAAAGAAACATCGGGCAGTGCTCAACGCATTTGCCGCAGCGAACACAGTCCCTATGTTTGGTTTCCACCAGCATTTTGGGAGTGAACACCAGAATACCGCTGGTACCCTTGATTACCGGAACGTCCAGCCGGGATTGGGCCCAGCCGGTCATCGGCCCGCCCATAACGATCTTGCCTACCAGACCTTCCGGCAAGGGGACAGTATACCATTGTTCGTTTTCAGCAGTCTCCCCGGCGGCAGATTCCTTAATTCCTCCGCATTGCTTAATTACAAAGCCGATGGGAGTGCCTATTTTTACTTTCAGGTTACCGGGGCGGGCGATAGCATCCCCGCTGACCGTAAGTACCCTTTCATATACGGGTTTCTGATAACGGCAGGCTTCATAAACTGCAATGGCGGTAGCTACATTCTGGACTACTACCCCTACCTCCAGCGGCAATTTTCCGGGGGGGACCTCCCGGTCAAGGGCGGCTTTGATCAACTGTTTTTCCGATCCCTGGGGGTATTTAACTTCCAACGGCACCACTTTTAAATCGTTATTTTCAGATATTCTAGAGATGATGGCTTCAATGGCATCGGGTTTGTTAATTTCTACCCCAAATACAATTTTAGAGGCGTCCACCGACTTGCCGATAAGCTTGGCTCCTTCCACCAGGGCTTCGGTCATTTCCAGCATCATGCGGTGATCGCAGGTTAAAAAAGGTTCACATTCGCAAGCATTTATAACAATGGTGTCCACGGGTTTAGGGGGGCTCAGTTTAACATGAGTGGGAAAGGTTGCTCCCCCCATCCCTACAATACCGGCTTCCTTGATGGCCGATTTTATATCTTCTTTAGACAGTTCGCCGATATCCCGTTCCGCCCAGACAGGTTCGGTCTGTTCGGAATCCACGGCGATAACTACACTTTCTACCTCTGTTCCGTTAAAATTTGGGCGAGGTTCTACCGCCACTACGGTGCCATCAACGCTGGCATGGATCGGGGCACTTACAAAAGCCTCGCTTTGCCCGATTTTCTGACCGGCGCTTACCTTGTCTCCCGCTTTTACCAAGGCCCGACAGGGAGCCCCGATATGTTGTTGCAGGGGAATGGTTACCTCTTTGGGCAGGGAGATGGTGGTAATGGCTTCGTGCTCGGAGAACTCCTTGTAGTGGGGGAGGAATATCCCCCGGTGAAAAGTTTTTACCGTCACTTAATACCACCCCTATACGGTTTAGCTTGTAGTAAGGCTAGCACCAGGCTAGTTGCTACTTTCACAAACTTTGCAAACAATTTGCCTCCTACACATAATTAAGGTGAAACACAGGCTGTTTTCTAAATCCGGGTTTTAAAAAATATAAAACTCCTCACTCCCTGTGAAGCCGGGTAATCTGCAAGCATTTACCCTCCACTACTATAATACATATTCACCTCCTGAGTTGGCGATTAGGGGGTGCTGCTTGCTGAAAATAAAGCCAAGAAGGAATGCAGATTGGATGATGATTACGGTTAATTAGCGAAACCTAATACCAAATCCCCCTGGTTGTTATCATAAGGTGTTTATTCGTAATTCAATAATTGAAATCCTTCTTTTTTTAATAGTCGGTAAACATTATGCCGGCAAAAGATGAAACTGGGGATAAATACCCCACCTATGTTACCCAAAAAATAAAAACAAGCAAGCCAAAGCCCTTGACATTGTTTGGAAGCATTAATATAATTAAATCAACATACTTAAGTTCATCGATGTATTATTGAAATTTTGGAACAGTAGTGCTGCAACTGTAGGGGGTGTTTTTGAATTGCCTTTTCCATAGCAACCTAGTGCTGAACAAACCGAATTATTGCCCCGGTGTATTGATTGTTTAGGAATGGCATACTACTAAATAACATTATGAAGAAAGGTTGTGAGTGTTATGCTGGCGGGTTTTGATGTTGCCAAGCGTTTTTTCGGAGAAAAAATTATAACACAGGTTTTGTACTACTTGCGCCATGATCCTAAAAACAATATCCCTCGGATATTTGATCTGATATCCAAAGCGGCTATTCTGCCTCACCACCACGATACCATTAGTAACGTCAAATCAGGATTTGAAACCAATACCAACATGAAACAGTTAATTGATCGGGTTTTGGAAGAAATCGATCCGAAAATTGTACAGCAACTTTCGATGATATTTTTGTTGAATGCAATTCTGGTAGGTGTGCCCAAACAACGCCGTCTCTCCGAAAATTTTGGTTTCGACGTTCCCTGGACTTTATTGATTGATCCTACTAGTAATTGTAACCTCCGTTGCCGCGGTTGCTGGGCGGGGGCATACGAAAAACACCATAGCTTAAGTTTTGAAGAGGTTGACCGGCTGGTTGAGGAAGCAAAAGAGTTGGGAATTTATTTCATCGTGTTGTCGGGCGGAGAACCCTTCATGTGGCCCCATCTGTTCGATCTGGCTGCCAAGCATAAAGATGTGGCGTTTATGCCCTATACCAACGGCACTCTAATCGATCAAGAAGCGGCCAAAAAAATTCACGAGGTCGGCAATATCAGTCCGGCGATCAGCATAGAAGGCGGGAAAGAAGCCACCGACTGGAGACGGGGAAAGGGAACCTACGACAAAGTTATGGCGGCCATGGATAACCTGAAAGAAAACCGGATGCCGTTTGGGGTTAGCTTTACCGTTACCCGGCGCAACTGTGAAGAGCTGTTCAACGATGAATTTATTGATCTGCTAATATCCAAGGGAGCCCTTTACGGCTGGGCCTTCCATTACATTCCCATTGGATTAAAACCCGATTTTTCCCTGATGATCACTCCGGAACAGCGGTCGGGGCTGGTGGACCGGGTGCGCCATATCAGAAACTCTAAACCGATCATGATCGCCGATTTCTGGAACGACGGACAATTTACCAACGGATGTATTGCCGGGGGAAGACGTTATCTTCATATCAATGCCTTCGGTGATATTGAGCCCTGTGCATTTATTCACTTTGCCGTGGATAAAATTTATGGGAAATCACTAAAAGAGATCCTGGCCAATCCCTTGTTTAAATCCTATCAGAAAAGACAGCCGTTTAGCGATAATATGTTACGTCCCTGTCCCCTGATCGATAACCCGGAAGCACTGAGAGAAATTGTTGCCGAAACCGGAGCCCGGCCCACTCATGAAGGGGCGGATGAAATTTTAAAAGGTGAAAATGCTCAAGAGATGGACCGAGTGGCCTCTGCCTGGAAAGAGGTAGCCGATCAAAAATGGGAAGAGATTAAACCCCGGAAAAAGGAGGTTGTTACCGCCGGTAGCTAGGATCAGGGCAGGCCCTAGTGGTAACAAGATTAAAGGTTTTTTTATACTGTAAAGGGGGAAATCAATGAAGGAAGCCTTGCGGCTGCTGGTAGATGCTATAAAAGCGTTGGGGGAAGATACAAGGTTAAGGATAGTTTTGCTTCTATGCCAGGAAGAAATGTGCGTTTGTGATATGATGATCCAGTTGGGCCTGTCGCAATCTTCAGTGTCTCATCATTTGAAGGTGTTAAAGCAAGCACGCTTGGTAAATGATCGCCGGGATGGAAAGTGGATATTTTATTCCTTGAACCGACAGCAATTTGCCGGGTTGGGAGACGATTTAAATCAACTGGTTCTTCAAAGGGTGGCCACCAGCGAGTAATTTTGCATCTACAAAATTGCATTTTTTAAAAAAATGCAAAAGTGCAAACAGGGTTGTTCGTAAAATCAATACGATCAGCCCTTTTTGCCGGGAGGAGTGTTTTCGTGGAAGAAGAAACCAACGGCCGCGCTCAATGGAAATTCTTGATCGGTGCGGCGGATGAAATTGAAGCCGGGATTATTGAGACCCTCTTAAGATCATCCCAAATTCCAGTATTAAAAAAATACCGGGAAGCCGGCGCCATCCTGCAGATCTTCATGGGTATGACCAGTTTTGGGATAGACCTCTATGTTCCGGCAAACTGCCTGGAGCAGGCCGAAGAGCTGCTGCAGGGTCAGCACCTTTAACTTTTAACCTCTAATTTCCAACTTCTTAATAAAAGACAGGCACCTTTTAACCTCCGGAGTCATAAGATTTAGGTACTTCAAATTTTGAAACCGGAGGAGGAATCTGGGTTGATCCTGCTGGCTTTATTGTCTGCGTTGCAAGAGCTTTTTTTGATGCTGGGACACATTCAAAGCAGCTCCTTTCCACGCCCCTTAACCGCAGCCCAGGAGCGGGATTGCCTTTGCAAAATGGCGGAGGGAGATCTTGATGCCAGGAGAAATTTGATAGAGTGCAATCTGCGGTTGGTAGCCCATGTCATCAAAAAATTTGAATCCAGCGGAGAAGATAAAGAAGATCTGATCCAGATCGGCACCATTGGCTTAATAAAAGCCATCAATACCTTTAAACCGGAAAAAGGGATCCGCCTGGCTACTTATGCCGCCCGCTGTATAGAGAATGAGCTGCTGATGTACTTTAGATCCATCAAAAGACTTTCCCAGGAGGTCTCCTTACAGGAATCGATCGGCATAGATAAAGAAGGCAATGAAATTACGTTGATGGAAGTTCTATCTGGTGAGGATTCCATATCTGACCAAGTTGAAGCCCGCCTGCTTCAGGAAAAACTTTTGCAGAAGGTAAATAAGCTGAAAAAGCGAGAAAAAAAGGTTCTCACCCTGAGATTCGGTCTGGGCCGGGGTCTCCGGCATACTCAGAAGGAGATCGCCAGGGAGCTGGGGATCTCCAGGTCTTATGTTTCCCGGATCGAGAAAAAAGCCATCCAGCAACTGACTCGGGAATTCAGCGTGTAAAGCCCCTTTTTCAAAGGGGAGGTGTTGAAGGGGCCTTGTACCCTGTCTTCTGTAGGGTCGGGCTTCCAGGCCCGCCCTTTTAAATTATCATTATGTGCCAGTTACCTGTCTGCCCTAGACCTCAATTTATATATATTTTCCCACCAGGTCTCCTACTTCCGCCGTGGTATGTCCCATCTGTCCGGCACCCAGGCCGGCCAGATGTTCCCGGCAGACGATGGTCACCGCCGTCTCAATGCTCTTGGCGGCTTCCGTTTCTCCCAGGAAATCGAGCATTAAGCCGGTAGCGCAAATGGCTGCCAGAGGGTTGATCTGGTTTAGTCCGGTGTACTTGGGAGCGGAACCCCCGATGGGTTCAAACATGGAGACCCTTCCCGGGTGGAGATTGGCTCCGGCGGCAATCCCCATTCCTCCCTGGATCATTGCCCCCAGGTCGGTGATAATATCGCCGAACAGGTTGTCGGTGACTATAACGTCAAACCATTCCGGGTTTTTGATCATCCACATGCAGATCGCATCCACATGGGCGTAGCCGGTTTTAATGTCCGGGTATTCCCGGCCCACCTCTTTAAAGGCTCTTTCCCAAAGATCAAAGGCATAGGTCAAAACGTTGGTTTTGCCGCAGAGGGTAAGCTGTTTGCGGGTTCTCTTTTTTCGGCAATAATCGAAAGCATAGCGCAGGCAGCGCTCCACTCCCAAGCGAGTATTGATGGATTCCTGGAGAGCCACTTCATAGGGGGTGCCCTTTTTTAAAAACCCGCCGCTCCCGGCATAAAGACCCTCGGTATTTTCTCTGACCACCACAAAATCTATATCCTCCGGTTCCTTATCCCGAAGGGGGGTAGGCACCCCGGGATAAAGTTTTACCGGCCTCAAGTTTATAAAAAGGTCGAGATCAAACCGGAGTTTGAGCAGCAGCCCCTGTTCTAAAATTCCCGGCTTGACATCGGGGTGCCCGATCGCTCCCAGCAAAATAGCCTGGCAACTTTTAAGCTCCTCGAACACGGAGTCCGGCAGTATCTCGCCGGTTTTCAGGTAGCGTTCCCCTCCTAAATCATAATGGACTGTTTCAAAATGGATTTTAAATTTTTCACCTGCTGCCTCCAGAATTTTAAGGCTCTCCTTAATCTGTTCCGGGCCGGTGCCGTCTCCGGGAATAACTGCTATCCGATACATGTTGTGTTTGCCTCCTGGTAAAACCTGTGGATTTTTATTTACCTTTTATTTCCTGGGAAATAACCGGTTATCCCATCCACCCTATCATAACGCAATTGATCGGTTTTCAAAAGAAGTTTTAAGAATCTCCAACAATTGATATAATAAGATTAATTTGCAGCAAATACCCGCCGGTTTATTAATTTTTGGAGGTGGCGCAAGTTGTGGACGCTGCTTTACCCCCGACAGCATTTGCAAAGCATATTTGATCTCGATCCGGAACATTTGCGCCGCCTGGGAATCAAAGGCATTATTACCGATATGGATAACACCTTGGTTCCCTGGAACGACCGTTCGGTTTATCCGCGGTTAAAACGCTGGCTGAAAGCACTTCAAAATGAAGGTTTTCTTCTTTATATTATTTCCAACAGCACTCCCCGGCGGGGAAGCCGGCTGGCCGGGGAACTGGGAATTCCGGCTATCTGGTATGCGATCAAACCGCGCCGGCGGGCCTTCCGAAAAGCCATAAAAAAGATGGGTCTATCGCCGGAGCAGGTGGCGGTGATCGGTGATCAGATCTTTACTGATATTTTGGGGGGGAACCGCCTGGGGCTCTATACCATCCTGGTTACCCCCCTCTGTGACAAAGAGTTTGTCTGGACCCGCCTGTTAAGGCGTCTGGAAACAGTAATTTTACAGAAGATGAAAGACGGTAGCTGATCTAATCTGCCGGAGGAGGGCACAAAACAGGCGGAGATTTACCTGAATGAGAGGAGGAGCTTTCAAATGACGGAAATTGACGGCCTCACCAGGACTTGCGGCTTGATAGGCTTTCCGGTAACCCATTCGCTTTCTCCGCTACTGCACAATTTTGCCTATCATTCGCTGGGGCTGAACTACCGCTACCTGGCTTACCCGGTTCATCCGGAAGATTTGCAACGGGCCCTGCGGGGGCTTGCCGCCTTGAATTTTACCGGAGTCAATGTTACCGCTCCCCACAAGCAGGCGGTAGTCCCGTCTCTAGATCGGCTGGAGCAGGCTGCCGCCGATACCGGCTCGGTCAATACCATCTGCTGCCGCGACGGAAGGCTGGAGGGTTACACCACCGATGGTCCCGGTTTTTTGTGGTCGCTGCAGGAGGAGGGGAACTACGTTCCCGCCGGGAAGACGATTTTGCTGCTGGGGGCCGGCGGCGCGGCCCGGGCGGTTTCTTATGCGCTGGCCGGCGGGGGCATAAACCGGTTGATTATTCTCAATCGCTCAGAACACCGGGCCGCTACCCTGGCTGAAATTCTGCAGAGCCTGTTTCCTTCATTAAAGCTGGAGACGGCACCCCTATCCGCCGGATCCGTAAAATATTACTGGCCGCAGGTGTCTCTGGCAGTAAATTCTCTTTCCAGCGATCCCTGGCCCTGGGAAGAACTGGAGTACCCCGGGCATGAAGGCCTGCTGGCTTATGATCTACGCTATAGCCCTCCCTGCAGCACATTTTTGGAATGGGCTGAAAGGTCAGGGGCCAAAATTTTGAACGGTCTGGGAATGCTCCTGGCCCAGGCGGCCCTTTCCTTTGAGCTGTTCACCGGGCTTACCCCTCCCTTTGAACTGATGAAAAAGGCATTAAGCGGGATCAAAATATAAGAGATCAGAACAAATTATGATAAATAATTATTGACCTGCGCATTATGTTTGTGTATAAATACGGGTATTCCTCCACTTTTTGCCTTTACTTTGATTTTGCCCTAAGATTATGATAGGATTACGGGGCAATGGTAGAATTAGCTATTTATTGTTCATGTTAAATATGTTCCGGGGAAAATTTTATGATTAGAAAAAGCAAAAACTTCCTCGAAATAAAAACCCTTGGTGAATTTGTGATTAAACGGGGGCCGGTGGTTCTATCGGAACAGGCCGGACGCTCTACCATGTTGTGGGAGCTGTTCAAATACCTGTTAACCCACCGTGGAAGCCGCCTTCCGGCGGATACGCTGCTGGAAACCCTGTGGCCGGACCGGGAATACGAAGATGCCCGTTCCGCACTTAAAGTGCAGATCTACCGGATGAAAAAACTGCTAAATGGCAGCAGTGATCTCACCGGGGGGGACGACCTTGCCATTACCTTCTCCCAGGGCTGTTACCGTTTAGAGACCGGCAATCAATGCCGGATCGATACGGACGCTTTGGAGAAGCTGTTCAACCAGGCGCTCGCTCTTTCCGCGACCAACCCTGCCGCAGCCGGGGAAGCCTACCGGAAAGTAATCGCGCTTTATCAGGGGGAATACCTGCCTGAGATAACCGGCGCCTGGGTTTTGCCCGCCCGCAACCGCTACCAGCGAATTTTTTTAAAGAGTGTTTTAGAATTAAGCGGCCTTTATCTTGAGTCGGGCCGAAGCGAAGACGCGGTTGCGATCTGTGAGCAGTCCCTAAAGGCCGCCCCCCTTGCCGAAGAGCTCCATATCCGCTACTTGCAGGCACTGATCGGCGCCGGCAAGATGAGGGAAGCCCAAGGCCATTATGAATATATAACCTCGTTTTATTACCTCGAGATGGGCGTTAAGCCTTCGGAGGAACTAAAAGAAATTTACCGCCAAATTAATGCCAAACAGGAACGGGTTGAGCTAGATCTAAGCGCTATACGGGAGACGATGATTGAACGAAAGAAAACGGACGGGGCCTTTTTTTGTCAACCCGAGCATTTCCGTCTTCTTTGCCGATTGGAAAAACGCCGCCTGGAACGGGAAAACCGGCCGGTTTTTCTCGGCCTTTTAACCATCACCCGGCCCGATAAAAGCCTCCCCCCGGCGGCTCTGCTGTCGCCGGCGGCAGCAGAGCTGAAACAGATCATTTCATCCAACATCCGGGCCGGCGACGTCTATACCCAGTGGAATAAAGCTCAGTTTATGCTTTTTCTTCCCGGATTTACCCGCGAGCTGGGCGAAAAGATGCTGCAGCGCATAGGATTGCGCTTTAAAACAGCAGTTAAACCGGCCGATCTTATACTGAAATATAAAATACAGCCCCTGCTGGATAGGAATCCGGTATAGCTCCCGGATAGACCCTTTTCCACTCCCTAAACCTCAATAAATCAGGATAAATCCTCCATGTAACCCGATTGTTACCAGTTATTAACTGAGATTTACCTCCACCATGCTATCATCTCTGTTGTAAGGGCAGTTCTATTTCTATGATGCACGGGGAGGTGTCTCCTTTACTTGAACCCAGAAGCAGTACAGAGCATAGAAAAAATTGGTGGAGCCGATTTCCTGATAAAAATTACCTACAGACAAAATGTCAGTTTGCAGGGCGAGGTGCACTGGCTGAATACCGACCAAAAGAAACCCTTTCGCAGCTTCTTGGAATTGGTGATGCTGATGAACCAATGCCTAGAGGAGTCGGCATATCCCCGAACCGACTACTCACCCCGGGCGTGGAATAACCCCGGCGAGGCCGCCCCAAAATCGGAAACACATTCTGATGTGATCGGTCCTGTTTGTAAGCCTTCCCGGACCTAACCCTGGGGGTAGGAAAGATTTAAAAAATCCCCCCCTTGGCGGGAAAGGGTCCAGGTGAAGGGGCTTTAAGCATCAATCTTTTTTAAAGGAGGCGTTAACAGTTAACAAAAGGGATAGTTTCCTTATAACTGTTAAGAAACTGCATAATTTTAAAAGGATGGAGGTGAATGAATTTGAAGAAACATAAACGGGTATTCAGTTTTGTAGCCCTGGCTGTCGCCCTCCTGCTGGTTATGGGAACCGGGCTGCAAGGCGCGGATACAGCCTGGGCCACCGGTGGAGAATCCGAAACCCCACCCCTGACCGTAATTATTGAAACCGATCGGGAAGACTACTCGCCCGGGGATACGGTGGAATTCGCGATTACCGTAACCAACCACGGCCTGGAAGACTTGGCCGACCTGACGGTAACCGATGAACTGACCGGTTTGAGTGAAACCATTGAAGAGCTGGCAGTGGGGGATAGCCGGATCTTAGAATGCTCATACGACATCTCCGAGGATTTTTCCGGTAATATTTACAATAGGGTTTATGTCTGCGGAATCCACGAACAAGGGGAAATTAACGCTGAAGCAACCGTAATGGTGACGGTGACGGCAGACCCAACGGCGGGAGAGGGTGATGAGCAGGGATCCGCAACAGCAGGAGGAACAATCCCGGATCCTGACGGCGATCCCGATGACCAGGGGCAGCCGGTACCCGGCGGGGAGGACCCTCAGACCGCGTTTGCCGATAATCCGGACGGCTTGGAATATCCGCTGGAAATCCCGGCGCCGGATTTATATTACCCTTCGCTGCCGGAATCGTTACCGCGGGGGTTTGGCGCCCTGGGGTTGCTGGGAGGTCCAATGGGTTTAATGTCCGGCGTCCATAGTGGTGATAATAACAATATAGAATGGGATGAACCTGGCTCTTTGCTGTTGACCAAAGATGCCGAACCGGTGGACGGAACAACAAACCAGTGGAAAATAACTCTGACCCTGGAGGGTAAGGATAAACTGGTCCAAACGACCTCCGATATCGTCTTGGTTATCGACCGCTCCGGAAGCATGGCCGGTAACAGGTTAAAGAAAGCCAAAGAAGCGGCCGTGAATTTTGTCGACACTTTTCTTAGCAACGATACCTCCACTAGGATCGCCGTAGTTTCTTTCGCCGGCGATGTTACCGTATATAACCCTAACAATCCTTTTTGCGGCGCAAGCGAAAAATCGGATTTGATTGCCGCTATCAACGCCCTTAACGCCGAAGGAGGCACCTTCACCCAGGCTGGGCTAAGGCAGGCTAAGATACTGCTTGACACTAAAAGTACGGCCGGTTACAAAAATATCGTTCTTTTAAGTGACGGCGAACCGACCTATAGTTACGCCATCGAAAATGTGGGCAGCCGTCTTAATTCTACCTATTTTGTAAATGTTGGCACCCGGACATGGCATTCCAGGGATGATTTGCCCGAAAGTGTTTTTGACTATACTAAGACAGCCGGTAATGGTACAGAAATTACCACGCTAGCCGGCAGCACAGGTGGATTTTTGGGGTTATTTAAAACTAAGTATTACTACCACCACGGTAACAGTGCTATCGCCGAGTCCAGGTTTATTAAGGCCGCCGGAATCACCATTTATTCCATTGGCTTTGAGGTGGGGATCGATGGGAGGGATATACTCACGAGGATTGCTACGCCAGACCGGTACTACGCGGCGACTGAGTCAAATCTGAATGAAATATTCCAGCATATTGCCGGCAGCATTGACGAAACTTCCGCCGCCAGAAACGCCACGGTCACCGATCCGGTAAACATACAATGGTTTTCCATACCGGGGATAGATGGAAGCAATTACGAGGATAAAATCCAGGTTAGTCATGGTAAAATAACCAACTACGATATAAGTACAGGGACCATTACTTGGGAAATACCTTTTGTTAAAGAAGGCACCACCGTTTCTATGTGGTACACGGTGCAAATAAGTAATAATGCCGTCGGCGGTGTACTTTATGATACCAACCTGGCTACTTACGTGGATTACACCAATATTAATGACGAAAATGCCCGCAAGCATTTTCCCATCCCCGACGCGGGTATCGAGGCCACCGGCACGATCATCATTACTAAACAGATGGCATCCGGCGGCAGTAGTACTGCCGAGAAATTTGCCATCTACCTGGAAAAACAAGGTGGCGGAAGGTGGAGCATGCTTCTATCCCCCGGCGAATCGGCAACCATTACCGGGTTGGGGCCGGGTACCTATACCATCCGGGAAGTGGTCCCTATGGGTTACAAAAAGGATAGCATCTCACCGTCCACAGTAGTATTTACCACCGACAACCTAAACGAGGTACAGGAGGTTACTGTTACTAACGCAAAAGGTAAAGGCGGCTGGTTCCGGGATAAAAAAGAAAAGGTCAATACTTTCATGGTGAGCCTCGGCCTGAGCTAATAGTTGCCTTGTTTTGAGCGAAGAAAAGCGGTTAAGAAAGGCGGATTCCTTTAGATGAAAGCAAACCGGTGGATAAAAAAAACGGGCCACCTATTCGGCAACGCCGTTCTGATTTTGCTGACGGCAGTCGCCTTGCTGCTGGCGGTTACCTTGCTGCAGAGCAAGCTCACCGGCGGCGAGCCGGCCTTCGCCGGTTACCGGGTGTGCATCGTTATGAGCGGGAGCATGGAGCCGGCGGTGAAGACCGGCAGCGCGGTACTGGTGCAGCCC
>CAYXBB010000029.1:15449-21778 GCA_964463285.1 uncultured Syntrophomonadaceae bacterium
GCTGATTGCCGCCGGGGGGCTTATCTCAAAATATCGGCGGGAAAATATGGTCCGCAAGCAAAAGGATCGCGGGGAGGTGGCCGGTGGGCAGAAGATGCCCTGTGAGTCAGACAGCATTATCAAGTGGTGATTTCCGGTTTGGAAAAAATCCAAGTCTATTAAATTATTCGGGAGGAAGAAATTAATGAAAATAAAAAGAAGCGCGTTAATCGGTATCCTGGTGGTTTCTTTGGTGGCGCTGGTGGCGGTGGGAACCTGGGCCTGGTTTACGGCGCAGGCAGATCCGGTGGTAAATACATTCACGGCGGGAACGGTGAAGATAGTGCTTCATGACGATTTTGACACGGATGGGCTGGCCGGAAACTGGAATCCCGGGCAGTGCATTGACAAAGTAGTCTATGTAGAGAACACCGGCACCAAGTGCGCCTATGTGCGGGTGAAACTGACCCCTGCCTGGGAAGGCGTTGTAGAGGATGAAGGTGGAAGTGTTATAGAGTTGGACGTGGATAATATTAGTTACGGTTATTCAGTTGAGAATGGTACTAATGCCGGAATCAACCCCGACTGGATCAGGAGTGCTGATGGCTGGTATTATTACAAAACTTCACTGCCAGGTGCCACAGGATCAACTATTGCTGAAACAACCCACCTAATTGATGTAGTATGCCTGGCCGGCGAGGGAACAGGCAACGACTACCAAGGGGCGACGCTGACGATCAATGTCGAAGCCGAAGCAGTGCAGTGCAGCCATGATGCTTACAAGGATGTCTGGAGCAGTGCCGGACTTGACGACGACAATGGGGTATTAAAACTGGCTGCTACTGAATAGCATATTTGGGATGGGGGTTACTGTAAACAGGTATTTATTCCTGTTCCCAACTGGTTAAAAATTAGACCCATTGACCGGGGGGCCGGGCTGTGGCCCGGCCCGGATGGAATTGCACCCACTCCCTGGAGGAGGTGAAGGGTTAATTGAAAAGAAATGCGTTAATGGTTCTGTTAATAATAGCCTTGGTGGCCCTGATGGCCGGAGGTACCTACGCCTGGTTTACCGCCCGGGATGATGCCGCCAACACCCTGACCGCCGGAACGGTAGAGATTGAAATTAACGAGAACTATGTTCCGGTTACAGAATGGAAACCGGGCAATATGACACCCAAAGAAGTCTGGGTAAAGACTGTAGGTACCAAGTGCGTTTATGTGCGGGTATCGATTACACCGGTTTGGGAGGATCCCAGCCTGCCAATTGATAACGTGATCCTTAATTGGAATGAGGGTAATTGGGTTTATTCCGAAGGCTGGTATTACTACAAAGATATTCTTTGCCCCGACGATGAAAAAACAGAATTGCTGCTGCAATCGGTAACCCTCAGCGATGCTACCGATGATCGATATCAGGGCAAAGTGCTGCAGATCGTGGTCAACGCCGAGGCGGTGCAGGCCTCCCATGAGGCATACAAAGATGCCTGGGGACTGACAGAGTTGCCGGCGGGGGTTCAGGCATGGCCGGCTCCGTAAGCCGGTAGACTAATTGTTTCGTAGCGGTAGGATATTGGCCTTCTTTATAACTGTTGCTTCCGGAAAACCCGGCGGCAGCCGGGAGAGGCCCGGAAGGAAAATATTTCTACCCCCTACTGGAAAGGAGGGTAGCCGTTTGAAAAATATAGCTAAGTTTGCGGCGGCTTTGGCCGCAGCGTTACTGTTGATGATAGCCGTCTCCCCGGCGGGGGTTCGGGCCGCCGATCTGGTGGAGCTGATAGCCGACGATACCGGGCTGGTGCTGATTCCGGAGGACGGTAAACTGTTTGAGTTGGAAGGCATGATGCCGGGGGATACCGCCACAGCCACAATCGAGATCAGGAATAGCTATAACAGGACATTTGTTCTATATATGAGAGCCGAAGATCCCGAGGATTCTGATCCCAGCTTGCTGCAACAGTTGAAGCTAACGGTTGTTCCCGGCGGCCGGGTGCAGTACGCGGGGTACGGCGAGGGCCCCCTGGGAGAGTTTGGCGAGAATACGATCACCATCGGTACTTTTCGCCCCGGCGATACCGGAGAACTGGTGGCCACGGTGCGTCTGCCCGGCCCGGAAACGGGCAACGAATACCAGGATAAAACTGCCGGCATAAAATGGGTGTTTACAGCCCAGGTCAGGAGGGGCGGCGGCGGAGGCGGAGGCGGCGATGATGATGATGATGATGACTATTGGTACGATTATCGGCCCGAACCGCCAAAGGTCTATCCGGAAAAAGAACTGGTGATCAAGCCCGAACCGCCCGGAGTAATGCCCAAGACCGGTGTGGAGGCGCCTTACCTCTACTACGTGCTGGGCGGATTGGCGCTGTTTGGCGGAATACAGTTGGCCCGCAGGCCTAGACGCAAATAATAGGCGGATTAGCAGCCGCTGTAGAATTCTATTGATAAACATCCGGGGTGGCGATTGCCCTTACCTGATCAGGGGGATCCCACCCCTACCCCTTCCCTCCCCCATCAAGGGGGAGGGTTTTTTCGCCGGCTGCAGAGACGGGGAACGGGAACGGTAATTTTAGGAACGTAACGGAGTTTTAGCCGTTGATTAACATTGGGATGAAAGCAACACCCGGGAATGGGTTTCCGTTGTAGGAGCGAGGGGCCTCGCCCGCATTTTCCCGGGCAGTTGGGCGGAATTGGAAAGGACGGACAACTATGCGCCGTTTACTGGCGGTGGTTCTGATCATAGCAGGGCTTGGCCTGCTGGCCTATCCCAAGGCCAGGGGGTACTATTTTGACTATCGCCGGCAGCAGCTTCTTAATGCCTGGAACGAACAGATTGCCCCGGCAAGGCCCCTGGAATCGCCGGAGGAGCCTCCGGCAGCGGAGGATAACCGGTTCGATTCGGCCCTTCAAAAATATATCCTGGATAACATGATCGGGGTGCTGCGCATCCCCGGCATCAATCTGGAGTTGCCGGTTTTGAAAAAGGATTCTGCGGCGGATCTGGATATATCCATTGCCCAGGTGGCGGGCTCGGCCCCGCCGGGGGCGGCGGGCAACTTTATCGTCGCCGGGCACCGCCAGCTGGAGTACGGGCGTCATTTTAACCGCCTTCACGAAGTTAAAAAAGGGGATTTAATCGAATTTGACGGTCCTGAGGAAACTTTTGTCTACTGGGTGTTCGAGGCCCGGGTAATTCAGCCGGAGGAGACCGGCGTGCTTGAACAATCGGAGGAAAAGCTGATCACCTTAATCACCTGTCACGGCAGCCGCCGGCCCTTTTCGCGCCTCATCGTCAAAGGGCGCCTGGAAGAGGTAACCGGTTTTTAGTTCAGCTCCTCCTGCCCGGAGCCCCCCAGCCCGGCTATGATACTCTCCACCGGCCTCGGGCTGAAGGTTTCCCTACACATTATTGGCCAGCGCCGGCGCATTATGTTTTTATATAAATAAAGTTGTAACAATATGACAAATATTGGTTGACACTCCTCGTTTATGCTGATATAGTATAAAATGCTTAAAACGACATTAAATTTGAGAAAGGCAAACCTGTTGAAAAGCAGGGACGCAAAGCTTCAGACCTACGGCCTGACTTGGGCTAGGGTAGCTGGGTTGCCGCACTTATCTCAGGGCAGCCCCGAGATATTTTTTTTTAACCTATGAACTGTTTTAAAGGAACCAACTTCTTGCAAATTGCAAATTCCGATATAGGGAACGGGGTGTGCTTCCCTGGGAATCATTTAAAATTTTCTGCGAAAGACCTTTAAGTGGAAAAATAATCTTCGGGGGGGTCTACCATGGCGAAATTCACCCGCAGGCGCATCGGCGAGTTGCTGATCGACACCGGGGCTATTACCAGGGAGCAACTGTTTGAAGCCTTGGAAGATCAAAAGTTAAATTTCCGTCCTATCGGGCAGATATTGATCTCCAAGGAATTTATAACTGAAGAAAAATTTACCCAGACCCTGGAGGAACAGTTGGGCATCCCCCAGGTTAATCTCTACAACTACAGTATCGACCCGGAGGTAGCCACCGCTATCCCCACCTCTATGGCCCAGCGCCACCAGGTTATTCCCATCGGGTGGCGGGATAAAAAGCTGGTACTGGCCATGGCCGATCCGATGAACATAATGGCCCTGGACGATGTGGCCATGTATCTTCGGGCCGAGGTGGTGCCGGTAATCGCTTTGCCCAGCGCGGTGGAACATGCCATTAACCAGTTTTTTGGGTTAAAAGAATCCATAGAGCAAACCGCTGAAGAAAATAAGCTAAGACAAGACGAAGAAGAACTTTCCCGTTTGAAAGCGCTGGTGGAGGACGCTCCCATTGTCAAGGTAGTCAACTCGCTGATTCATCAGGCGGTGACCGAGGGAGCCAGCGACCTCCATATAGAGCCTTCCGGAAACGGGGTGCGGATCCGGATGCGCATTGACGGGATTCTGCACGATCTCATGTCCCCTCCCAAGGATACCCAGCCCCTGATTGTCTCCCGGATAAAAATTATGTCCAACCTGGATATCGCCGAGCGCCGCCTGCCTCAGGACGGGCGCATCTTGATGCAATCGGCCTTAAAAGATGTAAATTTGCGGGTTTCCACCATGCCCACCATTCATGGCGAAAAGGTGGTGATCCGGATTCTGGAAAAAGAAAGGGTGGTTCTTCCGTTGGAGGAACTGGGTTTCTCTGAACACAACTACCGGCTGTTCCAACAGGGCCTGCTTAACCGCTCCGGAATGATCCTGGTTACCGGCCCCACCGGGTGCGGCAAAACCACCACCCTATACTCGGTCCTAAACTACCTGAACAACCCCGGGGACAACATTATTACGGTGGAGGATCCGGTGGAGTACCGCCTGGAAGGGATCAACCAGGTCCAGGTCAACCCGAAAATCAACTTAACCTTTGCCAATACCTTGCGAGCCATCTTGCGCCAGGACCCCAATATTGTGATGGTGGGAGAAATAAGGGACCTGGAAACGGCGGAAATTGCCACCCGGGCCGCCCTGACCGGCCACCTGGTGCTCTCCACCCTGCATACCAACGATGCTCCCCGGGCTATCTCCCGCCTCCAGGATATGGGGGTGGAAAGCTACCTGATCATTTCCTCCCTGGTGGCGGTGGTGGCCCAGCGGTTGATCCGCCTGATCTGCCCCGAATGTCGCCAAAAGTATCTTCTTACCGCCGAGCAGCAAGCTCTCTTTCGCAAGGTTTTCGGAAAAAAGGCCCCGGAAGAGCTTTATCGGGGGGAGGGCTGTAAAAATTGCAACCAGACCGGCTACCGCGGGCGGGTGGCCATCCATGAGGTGCTGAAGGTGGATCAGGAAATGCGACGCCTGATTCTGGAGGGAGCCGGTCCGGAGAGGATCCTGGCGGCGGCTCTTCAGCAGGGGATGGTGACCATGCTGCATGACGGGCTACGCCGGATCGAAGAGGGTCAGACCACTCTCGACGAAGTGGTGCGGGTGGCCTTCGACAGCGCCTCCGCCGAAAGCGCGCTGATCGATATAAAAAGCGCCCGGTCGGCCGGATAACCGGGCCGGGCTTCCAGTTGTCTGATCCAGAAACATTGAAATTGATCGAGGTGAGGCTGTGAAACTTAATATAGATGCACTACTAAAGGAAGCAGGAACCAGGCTGGCCTCCGATCTTCACCTGGCGGTGGGGCTGCCGGCAACGGTCCGCGTAAACGGAGATCTGTTGCTCCTGGATACCCCGGTGCTGACTCCCGCGGACACCGCCGACCTGGCCGGGCAGGTGCTGCCGGAAAAGCAGCAGAAGATATTTGAAGAGAAGGGGGAAGTTGATTTTGCCTATTCCATCGCCGGAGAGGGGCGTTACCGGGTAAATGTTTACCGGCAGCGGGGCAGCGCCGGGGTGGCCATCCGGCTGCTGAACAGTAAAATTCCCACAGTGGAGGAGCTGGGGCTTCCGGAAGTGGTTTCCCGGTTATCGCAGGCCCTGAAGGGGCTGATCCTGGTCACCGGGCCCACCGGCAGCGGAAAATCCACTACCCTGGCGGCCATGATCGGCTCCATCAACCGGGAGCGAAAGTGCCATATTCTTACCCTGGAGGATCCGGTGGAATACCTTCACCGGCACGATCAGAGCATGATCAACCAGCGGGAGATCGGCGCCGACAGTTCCAGTTTCGCCATTGCCTTAAGGGCGGCCCTGCGCCAGGATCCGGATGTGATCCTGGTGGGGGAAATGCGGGACCTGGAGACCATCTCCACCGCTATCACCGCCGCTGAGACCGGTCACCTGGTGCTCTCCACCTTGCATACCGTGGATGCGCCCCAGACCATCGACCGTATAATCGACGTTTTCCCGCCCCACCAGCAGCAGCAGATCCGGGT
>CAYXBB010000030.1:0-16610 GCA_964463285.1 uncultured Syntrophomonadaceae bacterium
CCTTCACTTTTGCCGGCTTTTCCGGGTTTAGATGCGGTGGAACAGGCCCTGGAACACGGGGTAAAAGTCAGCGGGTGTACGGTTCATTTCGTAGATGAGGGACTGGACAGCGGGCCGATTATCCTGCAGGAGGCGGTGCCGGTGCTGCAGGTCGACACGGTAGAAACACTACATCAGAGGATTCATGCCGTAGAGTACCGTCTCTATCCGCTGGCCATAGATTTTTTTTGCAGGGGTAAATTAACAGTCAAGGGGGGTAGGTGTTACATTGGCGAAACCTAACGGGCGAGCTTTAATCAGTGTTTCTGATAAAACGGGAGTAGTAGATTTGGCCCGGGAGTTGGAAAAACGGGGTTGGGAAATAATCTCTACCGGGGGAACCGCCCGCACTTTACAGGTGGCGGGAGTAACGGTTAAAGAGGTGCAAGAGGTCACCGGGTTCCCGGAGATTTTGGAGGGGAGACTGAAAACCCTTCATCCCAGAATTCACGGGGGAATTCTGGCCCGGTTTGATCGCGAGGAACACTGCCGGGAAATGGAGAAGTATGGTATTTATCCCCTGGATCTGGTAGTAGTTAATCTTTACCCGTTTTTACAAACCATCGCCCGGGTAGGGGTGACTCAGGAAGAGGCAATAGAAAACATTGATATTGGTGGACCGGCAATGATCCGGGCGGCGGCCAAAAATTTCGCTCATGTCACCGTAATGGTGGATCCTTCCCAGTACCCGCAAATCATAAAGGAACTGGATTGCTACGGAAAGGTTAGCCGGATCACCCGGTTTAAACTGGCCCAGAGGGCTTTTGCCCATACTGCCCGTTATGATTCCCTGATTACGGGTTACTTTTTGCAGCAGCCGGAGCTGTCCGGGGAAATATTTCCACCGTTCATGAATTTGCCGCTGACCAGAATCCAGAAGCTGCGCTACGGGGAAAACCCTCAGCAGGAGGCCTGCTTTTATGCCGATGCCGGCCGGCCTTACGGCTTGGCTTCGGCGAGGCAGCTGCAGGGCAAAGAACTGTCCTTTAACAATCTCCACGATTTAGACGCCGCCTGGGAACTGGTGCAGGAATTTGAAGAGCCGGCGGTGGTAGCGGTTAAACATACCAATCCCTGCGGGGTAGGGGTAGCCCGCACTATAGGGGAAGCCTATGCCAGGGCCTATGCCGCCGACCCGGTTTCGATTTTTGGGGGTATAGTGGCTGCCAACTGTGCGGTGGACGAGGCTGCTGCCGGAGAGATGGTCAAGATCTTTCTGGAAGCCATAGTAGCCCCTTCTTTTGAAAAGGAGGCCCTGGAGATATTAAAACAGAAGAAAAATATCAGATTGCTGGTGATTGACCCGCAACCGGCCCGGCGGGAAAGATTTGATCTGAAAAAGATAACCGGGGGAGTGCTGCTGCAGACCCTCGACCGGCAACCGATCGATCTGAAATCGGGAGAGGTGGTTACCAGGCGGAGGCCCGCCGAACAGGAATTAGAGGACCTGGCCTTTGCGGTAAAGGTGGTAAAACATGTCAAGTCCAACGCCATCGTAGTCGCGAAACAGTTGCAGACCCTGGGGGTGGGGGCCGGGCAGATGAACCGGGTGGGAGCGACCCGGATAGCCCTGGAGCAGGCCGGGGATAAGGCTCGGGGGGCCGTGTTGGGATCGGATGCTTATTTCCCCTTCTCCGATACAGTGGAGGTAGCGGCAAAGGCCGGTATCACCGCCATTGCCCAGCCGGGGGGATCGATAAGGGATCAGGAATCCATCGATGCCTGTAACCGGCACGGTTTGGCCATGATCTTTACCGGACGGCGCTATTTTAAACATTAAAAATGGAGGGATTATAGTTGCGGGTGCTGCTGGTGGGCGGGGGCGGCCGGGAACACGCCCTGGCCTGGAAACTTTCCTCGAGTCCCCTTCTTACAGAGCTTTACTGTGTCCCGGGTAATGCGGGAATCTCTTCGGTAGCCCGTTTAATTGACCTGGATCCTTTAGATTACCGGGAACTGGGGAAGTGGGCCCTTGATAAGGGCATTGACTTGACCGTAGTTGGTCCGGAGGGCCCGCTGGTGGGAGGGCTGACCGACTATTTTCGAGAACTGGGTTTAAAGGTATTCGGCCCGGGCCGATTGGCTGCCAGGCTGGAGGGGAGCAAGGTCTGGGCGAAAAACTTTATGGTTAAGAACCACATACCTACCGCGGAGTTTGTGGTGTTTGATCAGTTGGATCCGGCCCGACGCTATCTTGATCAGAGGCCGGAGGGACCGCTGGTAGTTAAGGCGGAGGGTCTGGCGGCCGGCAAGGGGGTTACCGTGGCCCGCAATTTAGATGAAGCCGAGCAGGCGTTGAACCGGATTATGGAGGAACGGGTATTTGGAGAAGCCGGGAACAGGATTATTTTTGAAGAGCAACTGGTAGGGGAGGAGGTCTCGGTACTGGCAATTACCGACGGCCAAGGGTTGATCATGTTGCCTTCAGCCCAGGATCATAAGGCGATTGGGGAGGGGGATACGGGGCCCAATACCGGCGGGATGGGGGCTTATGCGCCGGCAACCGTGCTTTCGCCGGAACTGGCCCGGCAGGTAGAGGAGCGGATATTTAAGCGGGTACTTTCCGGGATGAAGGCCCTGGGACTTGATTACCGGGGAGTAATTTATGCGGGTTTAATGATTACCGATCAGGAGATCAACGTCCTGGAATTCAACGTCCGTTTTGGCGATCCTGAAACCCAGGTTATCATGCCGCTTTTAACTTCCGACCTCTTGTCCTGGTTGGACTCGGCGGCGGCGGGCCGCCTGGGCACGACTGCTTCCTGGTGGGCTGATCGGCATGCGGTATGCGTAATTCTGGCCTCGCAGGGCTATCCCGAAAAATACCAAACCGGAGTTTCCATAAGCGGGTTGGAAAATTTAAAATCTTTCGGGGAAGAGGGGCCGATGGTATTTCATGCGGGGACAACTTTTCACAACGGCTCCCTGATTACCTCCGGAGGACGGGTGCTGGGAGTAACCGCCTGGGATGATACCCTGGAAAAGGCGATAGCTAAAGTTTACCGGGCGGTAGGGCGGATTGAATTTAAGGGCTGTTACTACCGCCGCGATATTGCATACCGGGCGGTTGACAGACAAATGTAAGGGTTTACAGATGCTGTTTCCTTTAATAAACTATTGATCTACAAGGGGGGGGACCGGGATGACCCGGAATTGTAAACGAGGTCTGGTTATGGTTTATACCGGAAATGGCAAGGGCAAAACCACCGCTGCCGTTGGACAGGCGGTGCGGGCGGTGGGTCAGGGTTTTAAGGTTTACATGATATTTTTTATGAAAGGGCGGGATTACGGGGAATATTTAGCCGCCCCCCATCTTCCCAACTTCACAGTAGTCAAGGCCGGAAGGGATGAGTTTGTAGATCGGGAACAGCCCGAACCGATCGATGTGGAGTTGGCTCGGGATGGTTTTTCCCAGGCCAAAAAGGCGGTGCTGAGCGGCGAATACGACCTGGTGGTACTAGATGAGATAATCGTGGCCGTAGATTATAAGCTGATTCCAGAGAAGGATCTGCTGAAACTGATCGGCAAAAAACCGACGGGGGTAGATTTGATTCTTACCGGGCGGGGAGCCTCACCGGAGCTTATCAAACGGGCAGATCTGGTAAGTGAAATACTTGAGATCAAGCATCATTATCATGACGGCGGCCAATCCCGCCGGGGAATTGAATATTGAATAAAAAGCCAAACAAAAAACCGACTTTGCCCAGAGTGTAGTTTTGAACTATTAAGGCAGGTGGTAGCATGCGGTTAACAGAGTCTTTGTTTCAGGGAAACCGCCGTGCCCTGGCCCGGATTATTACCTTGGTAGAAAATGATGATCTACAAAAAATAAATATACTGCAAAAACTATATCCGCACACTGGAAAGGCCTATATAATCGGGATTACCGGCTCACCGGGATCGGGCAAGAGCTCGCTGGTTGATCGATTGCTGAGGGAGGCTCGCCGGGAAAATCTAAAAGTAGGGGTAATTGCGGTGGATCCTACCAGCCCGTTTACCGGAGGAGCAATCCTTGGTGATCGGATCCGGATGCAGGAACATGCCCTGGATCCGGGGGTATTTATCCGTAGCATGGGCAGCCGGGGAAGTTTGGGGGGGCTCTCCAGATCTACCCGGCAGATCATCCAGGTTTTGGACGCCTTTGGTATGGATTTGGTAATGGTGGAAACAGTAGGAGTGGGGCAATCGGAGATAGACATTGTTAGGACCGCCGACACCACCCTGGTGATCCTGACCCCGGCCGCCGGTGACAGTGTGCAAACTATAAAGGCCGGAATTATGGAGATCGCGGATCTGTTTGTAATCAACAAGGCTGATCTTCCGGGGGTGGAACGCACCTTTGCTGAAATCAATGCCATGCTGGATCTGAAGCAGGGGTTGCTCTGGCGCCCCCCGGTTATTAAAACCAACTGCTTGCAAGGGCACGGTCTGCCGGAACTGTGGGAGTCTATTGCCGCCCACCGGGGTTATCTTGCCCAGAGCAACCGCTTGCAAGAGGAACGCCGGGCCCGGGTGCGATTAGAGCTTGCCGGAGAAGTTGAATACCTGGTAAAATGCCGGGTTTGGGAAAAAATCAAGGATCGGGTTCCCCTGGAGGAGCTGGTACGGCAAATTGCCGACCGCCGCAAGGATCCCTACAGTGCCTCTAGGGAATTGTTGACCCTGATCGATTTTCCGGGTTAAACGAAATATTTTACAGGTAGAAGCCTCCGGGCTATCCAGAGCGAGAGATTAACCGGCGGGGGAGACGGTTATATCTCGATTTCGAATTACAGGGGGCAAGGCCATTTGGAACAAAAACAGGCTGCCGAACAGCGCTTACAAATGCTGCGAGGGCTAATTGATGAGCATAACTACCGCTATCACGTTCTTGACCAACCGGTTATTGGCGACCAGGAGTTCGACCGGCTGATGAAAGAGCTGGTGGATCTGGAAGAAAAACACCCGGAGCTCATAACCCCCGGCTCCCCCAGCCGGCGGATCGGGGGGCAGCCGCTGCCCGGTTTTACCACCGTGGGCCACAAGATCCCCATGCTGGGCCTGGACAATGTTTTCGATGAACCTACCCTTCAGGAGTTTCACCGGCGCATTCTGCGGGAGACCGGGCTTGCTGAGATCGACTATGCCTGTGAGCTAAAAATTGATGGGCTGGCGGTTTCCTTGCAGTATGAAGAGGGACACTTTGTCCGCAGCTCCACCCGGGGAGACGGGTTTACCGGTGAGGATATTACTCATAATGTCAAGACCATAAAACAGCTGCCCCTTGTCCTGCCGGAAAAAATCACGGTGGAACTGCGGGGAGAAATATATATCTCCAGAACCGATTTTGAAAATATAAATCGGCAGCGCAGGCAAGCCGGGGAAACGCCTTTTGCCAATCCCCGCAACGCCGCCGCCGGCTCGGTTCGCCAGTTGGATCCCCGCATAGCTGCCGGTCGCCGGCTAAAAATATTTTTGTATGGCCTGGGTGAGCATAACCTGGCCCTGGAGAGCCACCTGGGGATCCTGGATTACCTGGGCGGGTTAAGGTTACCCGTTAACCCTCACCGGGGTTTATGCCGCGGGGCCGAGGAAGTGCTGGCATACTGCCGGCGGTGGCAGGAAGAACGCCGTCAATTGCCCTACGAAATAGACGGGGTGGTAGTCAAGATAAACCGCCTTGAACTGCAAGATCGGTTGGGCCATACCGCCCGCAGCCCTCGCTGGGCAATCGCTTTCAAATATGCTCCCGAAGAAGCCGCCACCAGGGTTAAAGATATCCGGGTCAGTGTTGGCCGCACCGGGGCGGTAACCCCGATTGCCATACTGGAACCGGTGTTGCTGAGCGGATCTACCGTGGGCCGGGCCAGTTTACATAACGAGGATATCCTGGCGGAAAAAGGGATAATGATCGGAGACCAGGTGGTAATCCGCAAGGCCGGGGAGATCATCCCCGAGGTGGTGCGGGTGCTCAAGGTGCTGCGCACGGGCGGGGAGAGCAAATTTACCATGCCTGCAAGTTGCCCCTCCTGCGGCACGCGGCTGTACCGTCTCCCCGGGGAGGCCGCCCGGCGCTGCTTGAACCCCTCCTGCCCGGCCCAGGTGGTGGAACGCCTGGTACACTTTGCCTCCCGGCGGGCCATGGATATAGAAGGATTGGGCCCGGCAGTGGCCGAGCTTTTGTGGGAAGCAGGGCTGATCGAAGATGCAGCCGATATCTACGCTTTAACTGCGGAACAGCTAAAAGGGCTGCCCCGTATATTTAAGGACAAATCGGTAACCAACCTGCTGGCCGCTATCGGGAAGAGTAAACAACAGCCGCTGCACAGGCTGCTTTTCGGTTTGGGTGTTCGCTTTGTGGGTGAACGGGCCTCCCGGTTGCTGGCGGAACGACTTTTGCACCTGGAGAAAATCGCCGGGGCTACTCCGGAAGAACTGTTGGCCATACCGGAGATTGGTCCCAAAATTGCGGCGGCGGTAACCGCCTATTTTAGGAATGATTCCACCCACCGGCTGATGGAGAAGCTCTGCCGGCATGGGGTCAACTTTACCGAGCCGTTGCCCGACAAGCGGGACCGGGCTTCTTTTAAGGGGAAAACCTTTGTATTTACCGGCAGCCTGAGTCGGTTTACCCGGGAAAAGGCTCGCCGGCTGGTGGAGGAGCGGGGGGGGAAGGTGTCTTCAACGGTAAGCAAGCAAACTGCCTATCTGGTGGCCGGACGGGACCCGGGAAGCAAGTTAAATAAGGCAACCGGGCTCAACTTGACTATTTTAAGCGAGCAAGAATTTATTGAACTGCTAGGTAGATAGGAGCGGTTCAGCTCTTGAGAAGAAATCTCCGGGCCTTTCCGCAGGGAAATCTAAGGAGGGATGCCGGTAGATGGCAGAGGTAGAGTTTCGCCTGCACGGGAGAGGCGGGCAAGGGGTGGTGGTGGCTGCCAATATATTTGCAGCGGCCGTATTTAAAGAGGGATGGTATGCCCGCTCCCTATGTTCGTTTGGGGCAGAGAGAAGGGGCGCTCCGGTAACCGCTTTTATCAGGGTGAGTAAACAGAGGCTGATGCCCCGTTGCGGGGTTTACCGACCGGATTACATTGTTTTTTTTGATCCCGGCTTGCTGGATACAAGCGGTTTGAGGCCGGGGGGAACCCTGATAGTAAATTCCTCCGGGATAGATGACGAGCAGTGGGAGAGCTGCCGGTCGGTCGGCAATCTTTGGTTTTTGGATGCCCGGACAGTGGCCTTTAAGTACAATCTCATTTCGGGAGGGCTGCCTATGGTCAATACCGCTTTATTGGGTGCCTTGTCTAAAATTAGCGGATTGGTTTCATTGGAAAGTATGCAGGAGATGATCAGACAACGCGGATTGAAACCCCTGGCAGAAAATCTTCAGGCGGTAGAGCAGGGTTACCGGCTGGTCAGGGAGGCCTTTACAAGCTGATGCCGGAGCTTCAAAAACCCCTACCAGTATACAGCTGTGCTGTAAAATCTTCCCATGGCAATCATACCGGTCACTGGCGAGCCTTTACCCCTTACCGGGAGGCAAAGCTTTCACCGTGTCAGGAATCCTGCCCCTGCGGATCAGAGATTCCGGCCTGGCTGGCGGCGGTAAAACAGGAGCAGTGGGAAAAGGCCTGGCTGATTATGAAAAAGACCAATCCCTTCCCGGCAATTACCGGGCAGGTCTGCTACCGCTACTGCCGGGAAAACTGTTTTCGGGGGCAGCTTGATCAGCCGGTAGCCATTGCCGGGATTGAGCAGGAGATCGGAAACTGGCATCACCGGCATTTTTCTCTACCGCCAAAGCCGGCCTCCGATTGCAAGGTGGCGATTGTCGGCTCCGGGCCGGCCGGATTGAGCTGTGCCTATTATCTACGGCAGCAGGGACTCCAGGTAACCATATATGAGCGGGCGACGGTTCCCGGAGGAATGCTGGCCCTGACCATTCCCTCCTACCGCTTTCCCCGCTGGATTCTGGACCGGGAATTGGAAGCGCTGACCCGGGACGGTGTCGAGTTCCGGTTAAACTGCCGGCTGGATCCGGAGGCTATTACCGGACAGCTGCTTGCCGAATATCAGGCGGTTTTTTTAGCCACCGGTGCCTCCGGGAGCCGGTTTCCGGAGATTTCCGGTCTGGATCTGGAGGGGGTATGGACGGCCCTCGATTTTTTGGAGAAAATCAACCTGGGAAAAAGAGTTGAACTGACGGATCCAGTGATAGTGATCGGCGGGGGCAACACCGCTTTGGATGCCGCCCGGATGGCGTTAAGACAGGGAGGGATCTCGGAGGTAACCGTGGTTTACCACCGGAAACGAGCCGATATGGCGGCCCATTTTACCGAGATTGAAGCGGCGGAAGAAGAAGGGGTAGCGTTTATATTTGATACGGAGTTGGAAGCGGTTTGCGGCGGCGAAAAGGTGGAGCAGGTTGTATTTTCTCCGGTAGATAAAGGAGCGTTTAGGGCTTCCTTTTCCGGTAGGCGCCGCTGCGGGACCCTGATCATGGCTACCGGCCAGCAACCGGATAAAAAACTGACCGGCTTATGCAAACAAAACAGGTCCTTGTTTGCCGGAGGAGATCAGCTGACCGGCCCTTCCTCCATCCCGGCGGCGATTGCCGATGGGCGCCGGGGAGCAGGAAAGATCCTGGAGTTCCTGCTGGGGAAAGAACCGGAACCCCGACACCTACCAAAAAATAGGACCTTATTTTCCGATCTTCATCATAATACCTGGCCGGTTTTTTCCCCTCAACCCAGGTTTGATCACCCGGTACAGGAAGCCGGCCGCTGTCTGGGTTGCGGGAACTGCAATTACTGCGGCGCCTGTGCCCTGTTTTGCCCGGAGGTGGCCGTCTTCCGGGACGAAGAAGAGTACGTTGTAAATCTGGATTATTGCAAGGGCTGTGGAATCTGTGCGCAAGTATGCCCTTCCGGGGTGCTTGAAATGAGAGGTGTAGCGGATGTCCGTTGAACTCATAACCGGCAACCAGGCCGCCGCACTGGCGGTACAGCGGGCGGAGGTAGATTTGGTGGTGGCCTATCCCATTACCCCTCAGACCGAGGTGGTAGAAATGCTGGCGAAACTATGGGCCGGCGGCCAACTGGAAAGTGATTTTGTTAATGCGGAATCGGAACATTCTTCCCTGGCGATCTGTGTGGGAGCGGCCACCGCCGGGGCAAGGGTCTTTTCAGCCACCTCTTCCCAGGGGTTGGCCTATATGCACGAGATCTTGCACTGGGCTTCCGGAGGACGTTTACCCATGGTGCTGGTTAATGCCAACCGGGCCCTGGGGGCTCCCTGGAGTCTGGAACCCGATCAGGGCGACAGCTTGAACCAGCGGGATACGGGCTGGATTCAACTTTACTGTGCCAGTGCCCAGGAGGTATTTGATTTTATATTACTGGGATATGCCTTAAGTGAACGACTTCTGCTGCCCTGCCTGGTTGCTTATGACGGTTATTATATCTCCCACTGCTGTGAGGCGGTGGAGGTGGCTACCCGAAAGCAGGCATCCCGGTTTCTGGGAACGCCTTCATTTCTGCCCCAGCTTAAAGAAACCAACCTTTCTTATAATCTGCAGGGCATTACCCGCGCCGAGGAGCTGTCCGGGCTTATCCGGGAACGCCACCGGGATATGAAGCGGGCGACCGCCCTGTTTACCGAGCTCAATGAGCGGTTTTTGGAAGTTTTTGGGCGCAGCTACCGCTCCCTGCAGACCTTTGATTTTCCCGGGGCGGAAACCGCGGTGATAGCCGCCGGTGCCTGTGCCGAAACCGTGCAAAGTGCTCTTCCGGAGTTAAATAAACAGGGCCGGCCTCTGGGGGGGGCGGCGATCAAAATGTTTCGTCCTTTTCCGGAAGAGGAGATCCGCAAATGGCTTGGCAAAAGTGATATAAAACAGTTGCTGGTGGTAGACCGCAACTGCTCTCCCGGCGCCGGGGGAATATTTGCCCAGGAGATACGGGCGGCGCTTCAGCCGTTGCCGCGTATCCCTGCAGTGTATAGCCTGGTGCTGGCCGGTGGGGTGGATCTGACTCCGGACAGGCTGGAGCAAGCCCGGCAGCAGGCAGTCGGGGAAGCCGGGAAGGAAATCTGGGGGGTGGATCTTCATGAATGAACAGCTGATCCGGGGTTTGCCGGAACGGCTATATCCGGGCCATACCGCCTGCCCCGGGTGCGGCGCGGCCCTGGCTTTGCGCCAGGTTTTCCGATCCCTGAGCAATAGCCCGGTGCTGGTAATTGCCGCTTCCTGCTGGAGTGTAATTGCCGGGGTGCCGCCGCTGACCAGCCTGGATTTTCCGGTAGTGCACAGTCCCATCACCTGTGCAGCCGCCATTGGAAGCGGCCTGAAACGGGGGCTGGTCAGGCGAAAGGAACTTAAAACCCCGGTGCTGGTACTGGCCGGAGACGGGGGGACCTTTGATATCGGGCTGCAGTCCCTGTCCGGGGCGGCTCACCGGAATGAGGATATAATCTTCATCTGCTATGATAACGAGGCCTATATGAACACCGGTGTACACAGCAGCTCTGCCACTCCGTACGGCACCCATACCAGCTCTCTTCCTTCCCCCCGTTTTCAGATGCAGCGTAAAAAAAATATCATGCAATTGATGGCCGCCCATGACCTCCCCTATGCCTCCACTGCTTCGCCGGCTTTTCCGGAAGATTTATTTCAAAAGATCCGCACTGCGGAAAGAATAACCGGATTCCGGTTCCTGCACATTTTAACTCCCTGTCCCACCGGTTGGGGTTATGATCCCCGACATACGGTTAAGATTTCCCGGTTGGCGGTAGATAGCTGCCTGTTTCCACTTTACGAGATCAGAGAAGGGAAACGTTACCGGATAACCTACCGGCCATCGGATAAGGTCGACCTGAAAGCGTTTCTGGAACTGCAAAAACGTTTTGCCGGTATCCACGCCCAAACCGGCGATTTGCAGAAAGCCGTAGATGGAGAGTGGGAACGGCTCTGCCGGCTGGAATCCTTAACCGGGGTACGGTAAATTTGTATTTATTCCAGACATTAGAGATCCCTATTACATTTATTAAAATATGGGTTTAAATATTAGAATAATAATAAAAATTATAATTTCAAGCAGGAATATATAATTTACAAGCAGAATATTGTTTATATAATAACATAGGAGGTGAGCGGGTTTGCGGGAGTTGACGGTAGAAGAGATTTCCAAGCAGGTGTCTGAAATGTGCCAGGAGGCCAATATTTACCTGGGGGAGGATGAATTACAGGCCTTAACTAACGCCTTGGAGACAGAGGAATCACCTCCGGGCAAGGAAGTACTTAAACAGTTGATTGAAAACGTGCGCATTGCCCGGGAAGAAAGGATGCCGATCTGCCAGGATACCGGGTTTGCAGTGTTTTTTGTGGATTGGGGACAGGAGGTTCATCTTACCGGAGGCACCCTGGAGGAGGCTATCAACGAGGGAGTTCGGAGGGGATACAAGGAAGGATATCTACGTAAATCGGTGGTTGAAGATCCCTTGAGGAGGGTTAATACCGGTGACAACACGCCGGCGGTTATTTATACCAACCTGGTTCCCGGCGACCAGGTGAGGATCCGGTTTGCTCCCAAAGGCGGCGGCAGTGAAAACATGAGCACGGTTAAGATGTTAAAACCCGCCGACGGGGTGGAAGGGATAATTGATTTTGTGGTCGGGCATGTCAGGCAGTCCGGTCCCAATCCCTGCCCGCCGATTGTGGTGGGGGTAGGGATTGGCGGGACTTTTGACAAGGTGGCGGTTTTGGCTAAGCAGTCCTTGTTAAGAACGGTCGGAGAACCCCACCCGGATCCATTTTATGCAGATCTGGAAAAAAGGATCCTAGAAAAGGTTAATGATTTGGGGATCGGGCCTCAGGGTTTCGGAGGGCGGGTTACCGCTTTAGCGGTGCATATTGAAACCTATCCATCTCATATAGCCAGCATGGCGGCGGCGGTAAATATTAACTGTCATGCCGCCCGTCACCAGGAAAGGATTATTTAACTTTTACATGAAGGGAGGAACCAACATGGAGACTAAGCGGTTAACAGCTCCTTTGAGCGATTCGGATGTGCTGGAGTTAAAGGCCGGAGACACTGTATTGATCAGCGGGGTAATCTATACTGCCCGGGATGCCGCCCATCAGCGGTTGGTCGATTTAATGGAGCAGGGAAAGGAGTTGCCGGTTGATCTTAAAGGACAGGCTATCTATTACGTGGGCCCCGCTCCCGCTCCTCCGGGAAAGCCTATCGGCTCTGCCGGCCCCACCACCAGCGGCCGGATGGACGCCTATACTCCTCAGATGCTGGCCCGGGGGATGAAAATTTGTATCGGCAAGGGCAGCCGCAGCGATGAGGTAAAAAAGGCGTTACAGAAACATAAAGCCGCTTATTTAGCGGCGGTGGGAGGAGCAGCGGCGCTCCTGGCAAAAACAGTAACCAAGAGCGAGGTGGTGGCCTATCCCGAGCTGGGAGCAGAGGCGATCTACCGGCTGGAGGTAACTGATTTTCCGGCCACCGTGATCAATGATGCTCATGGCAATGATCTTTACCAGGAGGGAACCAGGGCTTATCAGCGTTAAAAAAACTATTTATTTTAAGGAGGCCCGTTGAGATGGATAAGGAGGATCTGCTGGAGAAGGCAAAAAAGCCTGCCCAGGATGCGATGCGGCTTCATCCCTTTTATAAGGGAAAAATCGAGGTTAGCCTGAAAGGCTGTGTGCGGGGGATTGAGGATTTCGCTATCTGGTACACCCCCGGAGTGGCCGAGCCCTGCAAGGTGATCGCCCAGAACAAGGATGAGGTTTATAAATATACCAACAAGGGCAATTTTGTAGCGGTGGTCTCGGACGGAACCCGGGTGCTGGGTTTGGGCGATATCGGTGCCGAGGCCAGCATGCCGGTTATGGAAGGGAAAGCGCTGTTGTTTAAATACCTTGGCGGGGTGGATGCTTTTCCGATCTGCGTGGATACCAAGGATGGCGATGAGCTGATCAATTTTGTTAAACTTCTTCAACCCTGTTTTGGGGGTATTAACCTGGAAGATATAGAAAATCCCAAATGCTTCCATGTTTTGGACCGGTTGCGCGAAGAATGCCATATTCCGGTCTGGCACGATGATCAGCAGGGAACCGCTATGGTAAACCTGGCCGGACTGTTAAATGCCCTCAAGATCGTGGGCAAAAAGATCGATCAGGTTAAGGTGGTGATGTTCGGCTCCGGATCGGCCAATATTTGCACCATCCGCCTGTTGATGACCGCCGGGGTCAACCCGGACAAGGTGATCATGTGTGACAGCAAGGGGACCCTGCATAAGGGGCGTGCCGATATAGAAAAGGAACATCCTGTGAAATGGGAACTCTGCCAGAAGACCAATTCCCAGGGGGTGGTTGGCGGCCCGGCGGAAGCCTGCCAGGGGGCGGATGTGATGATCTGTCTTTCCCGGCCCGGCCCGGGAACCGTAAAGCCGGAATGGATTTCCGGTATGGCTAAAGACGCCATTGTTTTTGCCTGTGCCAATCCGACTCCGGAGATCTGGCCCTGGGAGGCCAAGGAGGCGGGAGCAAAGATTGTCTCCACCGGTCGATCCGATTTCCCCAACCAGGTAAACAATTCCCTGGGATTCCCGGCAATTTTCCGAGGGGTGCTTGATGTCCAGGCCTCTACCATTACCGACAGCATGTGTATTGCTGCTGCCAAGGAACTGGCGGCCTGTGCTCCCGATGGCGGGATGAACCCGGATAGGATATTGCCTACCATGGATATGTGGGAAGTATTTCCCCGGGTGGCTACCGCCACCGCCCTGAAGGCGATTGAAGAAGGGATAGCCCGTATCACGTTAACCCGGGATGAAATTTACAAAAAGGCGGAGGAGAGTATTAAAAGGGCTCAGGAACAGACCCGCTGCCTGATGGATAACGGTTTCATTCCCGCGCCGCCAGCCGAATAGATTAGGAGGGGTAAGATGTCCGATACTATACCACTGGTCGATATCTATGTAATGGGCAAGCAGTACATGGTCCCGGAAACGTTGACCATCATCGAAGGAATGGAATATGCCGGCTATCAGTTCAAACGCGGATGTGGCTGCCGGGCCGGGTTCTGCGGTGCCTGCGCCACTGTTTACCGGATGGCCGGCGATTATGAATTGAAGGTAGGCCTGGCCTGCCAAACCAAGGTTGAACCGGGAATGTATCTGGCTCAAATTCCCTTTTTTCCGGGGCGTAAGGCGAACTTTGATCTGGAAAAGATCAAGCCCTCAGTAGCGGATTTTGCGGCTCTCTATCCGGAAGTGTTCCGCTGCTTAGGTTGCAGCTCCTGTACCAAGGTCTGTCCCCAGGATATAGATGTTATGCAGTATATCGCCTATATTCAGCGGGGGGATTTTACCAAGGCGGCTGATCTGTCCTTCGACTGCGTGATGTGCGGCCTTTGTGTTTCCCGCTGCCCGGTCCATATCGTCCATTATAACGCTGCCTTGACCGCCCGCCGTCTGCACAGCCGGCATCTGGCGCCTCCCAGCCCGCAGCTGAAAAAGCGGAATGAGGAGATCCTGGCCGGGGAGTTTGAGGCGGAGATACAGGATCTGATGAGAGCAGATAAAGAACATTTACAAGAGCTTTATAACAGCCGGGAGATAGAGTAATTCGGAAAATCAGGAGGAGGGTGCCAATTGGCCTATACGCCCCAGTTAAAAGAACTGGTAAAGGTAGTAGAAAAGACCAGGCCATCCCGGGTGGGGGTTGAATATCCCCGGATGACCCCGGAGGAGAGGCAGGAGGTGCTTAGGCGTTTCCACCCCGATTTTATCGAAGAAGGATTCCGCAGGATAAGAATCGGGGTGGACAAGGGAAGCCGTTTGCCTCTGGAGATGGCCGATGTGTTTGAAGCGGGAAGCCGCCTTAACGGGGTGGAGCTTGATTTAAACCGGAGCGATTATGAGGTGGATGTGCTGGTAATCGGAGGGGGAGGGGCCGGAGCCTCCGCCGCCCTGGAAGCCCAGGCTGCAGGTGCTTCGGTGATGATCGCTACCAAGCTTCGGTTTGGTGATGCCAACACCATGATGGCCCAGGGAGGGATCCAGGCGGCAGTTAAAGCCAATGACAACCCGGGTATTCACTACCTGGACATCATGGGCGGCGGGCGTTTCGATAATATCCCGGAACTGGTCAGGGCGGCGGTTCTGGATGCGCCCCAGGTGATTGCCTGGCTGGAAAAGCTGGGCACCATGTTTGACAAAAATGAAGAAGGAGATATGATCGCCATTCACGGGGGGGGAACCTCCCGTAAACGGATGCATGCCGCTCGTGATTATACCGGAGCGGAAATCATGAGGACCCTGCGAGACGAGGTCTACAACCGGGATATAAAGGTGGTTGAGTTTTGCCCGGCAGTGGAGCTTCTGCTGGACGAAGATGGCCGGGCCGCCGGAGCGGTGTTGATCAACCTGGAAACCGAGGAATACCTGATCGCCCGGGCTAAAACCGTAATTATCACTACCGGGGGTTCGGGCCGTCTTCATTACCAAAGCTTTCCCACCAGCAACCATTACGGGGCCACTGCCGACGGGCTGATCCTGGGTTATCGTGCAGGGGCTAAAACCATCTTTGCCGACTCTGTTCAGTACCACCCCACCGGGGGAGCCTATCCGCCCCAGTTGCTGGGGCTGTTGGTAACCGAGAAGACCAGGGGGTTGGGGGCTACCCCGCTGAACGTTAAAGGTGAGCAGTTTGTATTTCACCTGGAGACCCGGGATGTGGAGTCATCGGCGATCATTCGCGAATGCCAAGAAAGAGAGCTGGGGGTTCCCCTGCCTACCGGAGTTCCGGCGGTCTGGCTGGATTCTCCCCTGATCGAGCTCATTCATGGGGAGGGTACTATTGAAAAGCAGTTGCCGGCCATGCTTCGTCAGTTTGCCCGGTTCGAGGTGGATATTCGCAAGGAGCCGATGCTGATTTATCCCACCCTGCATTATCAGAACGGGGGCCTGTTGATCGATGAACACGGGCGAAGCACGGTGGAAAACCTTTATGTGGCCGGAGAGGCCTCCGGAGGGGTCCACGGGAAAAACCGCCTGATGGGTAACTCGCTTTTGGATATTATTGTATTCGGCCGTCGAGCAGGCAAGCATGCCGCTGCCGTCAGCCGGGAGGTTGTTTCCAAGCCGGTTAACCTGGACCATGTAAAAAAATACGGGCGGGAACTGGAGGAGGCCGGAATCGTTACCGATCGGGTATCGCCGATGCTGTTACCCCGCTATACCCACCGGTAAAATTGTTGCTGAAGAATTTAGATCTAGATCGCAAAAGATCGCCGGGCGTCCCCCCGGCGATCTTTTTTTCCGATGACGAACCCCGCACCCCCCGTTAAATAACACCGATGGAGGCAATTTTTCATTTCCGCCTGTTCATAAACCCACAATTGTAGCTCACCCTTCAGGGTAAGCCCTTTGGCGGGCGGGGATGGAACCCCGCCCCTACGCCTACCCTGTATTATCATTTTTGCTGTATTGTTTTATCTGTTGAGATTAGTTGTAGGGCGCTCTTACGGGCGGGCTGTTTCCGTAATTGTCGGAGCGGGGTTCCATCTCCCCCCTAC
>CAYXBB010000030.1:16710-21647 GCA_964463285.1 uncultured Syntrophomonadaceae bacterium
TATTGTTTTATCTGTTGAGATTAGTTGTAGGGCACCCTTACGGGCGGGCTGTTTCTGTAATTGTCGGAGCGGGGTTCCATCTCCGCCCCTACGCGTACCCTGTATTATCATTTTTGCTGTATTGTTTTATCTGTTGAGATTAGTTGTAGGGCGCTCTTACGGGCGGGCTGTTTCCGTAATTGTAGGGGCGGGGTTCCATCCCCGCCCGCCTTTTCAGGTTTACTGCCCCGGGGGAACGGGCTATAATATACTGTAATTACCACCGGTACACTGAATATAATAAACCATCCATCGGGAGCGATATGGATAACAGGGCTCGAAAAATATTTTATCTTCTTGAAAAAAACTATCCCCGGACCGAACCGATGCTTAACTTTGCCAATCCCTTTCAATTGCTGGTAGCCACGGTCCTTTCGGCTCAAACTACCGATGAACAGGTAAACCGGATAACCGAAAAACTGTTTACCTGGGTAAAAGGGCCCGGAGATCTGGTCGGCCTGCAGCCTGCCCAGTTGGAACCCCATCTGAAGGGGTGTGGACTGTACCGTAATAAGGGGCGCTACCTGATCGCCGCCAGCCAAAAACTGTTGGAGGAATATGAAGGGCGGGTTCCCGGGAATTTTGAAGATCTGATCTCCCTTCCCGGGGTGGGGCGGAAAACAGCCAATGTTATTCTAAGCGCCGGTTTTGGAGTGCCGGCATTTGCGGTAGATACCCATGTTTACCGGGTATCCAGGCGGCTGGGCATAGCCAAAAGCCGTACACCTGCGGGAGTAGAACAGGAGCTAACGGAAAAACTGCCTCCGGAAGAGTGGCTGAATGCTCACCGACGGTTGATTATTCATGGCCGGGAGGTATGCAAGGCCCGGAACCCGAAATGCAAGCGTTGTGTTTTAAGCCATTGTTGCTCATCGGTGCACCTACCAACCGGATTGAAAGGAGAAAAGTGATGACCCGGCTAGAATTGTCTTCCAAGGAGCTCAAATACCACTGCCGGATAAAAAAACCAAAATTTAAAACCACCGATGCAGTTCCCCCCCTGGAGGGGCTGCTGGGACAGGAAAGAGCGGTAAAGGCCATGGAATTTGGTTTAAGGGTTAAGCGGCCCGGCTACAATATATTTATGACCGGGCTGACCGGTACCGGAAAAACCAGCTATGCCCGCTCTCTGGTTCAACAAGTTGCTGCGGAGGAAACAACCCCCGATGACTGGTGCTATGTGTATAATTTTAAAAGCCCGGAGCAACCGCTGGCATTAAATCTTCCCCCGGGCCGAGGGGCGGCGTTCTGTCGGGAGATGGAAGAGCTGGTAGAAGATTTAAAACAGGCTATTCCCAAGGCATTTGATAGTGAGGATTATGAGCGTCAAAAAAGAGTGCACATGAAACAGTACCAGGAGTCGCGCTCCGCGCTGCTGGATGAGCTAAACCGAGCGGCCAAGGGGCAGGGATTCACCCTGCGCAGGACCAGTTCCGGGTTTATAACTATTCCCCTGGTAGAGGGAGAACCGGTTGGTGAGGAGGAATACGACAAATTTACTTTGGAAGAAAAGGAAACCCTGGAGAGAAAATCTGCCGATTTGCAAATTAAAGCCATGGAAATCATACGCCGGATTCAAAAGGTTGAAAAAGGAATTAAAGATCAGTTGAAACAATTGGATCAGCGGGTAGGGTTGATGGCGATCGGATACCTGTTTAATGATTTAAGCGACAAATATGATCAATTTGAATCGGTCCGAAATTATTTGCAGGCAGTCCAGGAAGATGTGCTGGCCAACTTGGGAGATTTTCGCCTGGATGAAGAGGAACAATCACCGGTACTGCCCTGGCTGAAGCGGCCGGGACCTGAACAGGCAGCGCTCCGTTATCGGGTAAACCTGGTGGTAGACCACAGTGAAACAAAGGGGGTCCCGGTAGTTTATGAGGCCAACCCTTCATATTATAACCTGCTGGGCAGGGTGGAGTACGAGAACCGGCTGGGGATGGTGATTACCGATTTTAATATGATCAAGGCCGGTGCGTTTCACCGGGCCAATGGGGGGTATTTAATTTTACAGGCTCGCGATCTGTTATCCAACCTTCAGTCCTGGGAGGTGCTTAAAAGATCTTTAAAATCCAAGGAGATTTCCATTGAAAACCTGGGTGAGCATGTGGGGTTGATCGCCATGTCTTCCCTCAGGCCGGCCCCCATCCCTTTAAGTATAAGGGTAATTTTGATCGGCAACCCTTACCTGTATCACCTTTTATATCAGTACGACGAGGATTTTCAAAAACTATTTAAAATAAAAGCTGATTTTGAAGCGGAAATGGATCGAACTCCTGACAACCTGGCAAAATTGGCTGGATTTATCTCTTCCTGCTGCAGCCGGGAAGGGTTAAAACACTTTGATCGATCGGCATTTTGCCGGGTAGTGGAATATAGCTGCCGGCTGGCGGAACACCAGAAGAAGCTAACCACCCGGTTCAATGAAATTGTGGAGCTGATGTATGAAGCTGATGCCTGGAGCAGTCTGGAAGGGTCGACGCTGGTAACCGGAGAGCACGTTTCGCGGGCAATGCGAGAAAAGGTGTTGCGTTCCAATAAAATTGAGCAAAAGATTAAAGAGGCCATCGAGACGGGACAGATCCTGATAGAGGTGGAAGGGGAAAAAACAGGACAGGTAAACGGCCTTTCTTTGCTCGATCTGGGCGATTACCAGTTTGGGCGTCCTTCCCGGATCACTGCCACCACTTATCTGGGGAAAAAAGGGATCATTAATATTGAGCGGGAGAGCCAGCTCAGCGGGCGGATTCATGATAAGGGGGTCCTTATTTTAAGCGGTTACTTGGGCGAGCATTATGGAAGACAGGAACCGGTTAACCTTTCGGCCAGTCTTTGTTTCGAACAATCCTACAGCGGGGTGGAAGGAGACAGCGCCTCGGCGGCAGAATTGATGGCATTACTCTCAAGTATCAGTGGTTTGCCGTTAAAACAGGGGTTGGCGGTAACCGGTTCGGTTAACCAGAACGGAGAAATACAGCCGGTGGGGGGGATAAACCCCAAAATTGAAGGTTTTTATGCCGCCTGCAAATTAAGCGGGCTCACCGGTGAGCAAGGAGTGATTATTCCTTCCCGGAACCGCCAGAATTTAATGCTGGCCGATGAGGTTATTGAAGCGGTGGCTCGCAAGAGATTTCATATTTATGCCATCGATCACATAGAGCAGGGCCTGGAACTGCTTACCGGTATGACTGCCGGCGAGTCGGATCCGGAGGGAAATTTCCCCGCCGGATCCGTTAACTACCTGGTTGCCCGGCAGTTTAAACAGTTTAACCGGCAATTGGCCAAACAGATCAACCGGGGGGACGTTTCTTCTGGTTGACGGTAAAGGCAAACGATTCTCGCCCGGCTGATCACTACCAACTCGCCACCCATGAGGCGGAAGCTTTTCCAATTTAGGTTGACCTATTCTTCAGATAATAATCTGTAATCAGCACTTTGAGAACCGCCGCTATCGGGATGGCTAGGATAATACCCAGCGTCCCCAACAGCTGGCCGCCTACTAAAATTACGGTAATAACCGTTAACGGGCTGAGGTCGACTGCTTTTCCCAAAAAAACCGGGGTAAATACAAAGGCGTCCAGGGTTTGAACAACCAAATATACGATCAACACCGGAAAAAAACTGGGGGTGCCGGGAACCAGGCTTAACAAAAGTGCCGGTATGGCGGCCAGCACCGGGCCGACATAAAGAATGATATTCAGCCCCCCCTCCAGCAGGCCCAGCATCAGTGAAAATGGCATACCCAGCAGGGACAGGCCCAACCAGGTAAACAAACCTACAAATAAACATTTCAAAAGGGTACCCCGGATGTAGGCACCTACTTTTTGATCGATTACCCCCAGCACCCGGGTTACTTCTTGCTGGTAGATCCGGGGGAAAAGAAAGGTTAAATTGGATTTGGCTTTTTCAATGTCCTGTACCAGATAAAAGACCAGAAACACCAGTGCAAAACCGATCCAGATGCGCGAAAATAGTTTCATGAAAAATGAAATCAGGTAGTTTAAAAGGTCTTGAGTATAAGAGGGTATCTGGTTGATAAATTCCGACATATAGTCGAAGAAAGCCTTGGTCAGTTGGAGGTCGAACCGTTCATCCAGATTGTGAATGATGGCCTTCAGATCGTGATAGTACTCGGTGGCGGTAAAAACCGATAGCTGTCGAAGCTCATTGATCAAACTGGGGATTAACAAGTAGAAAAAAAGCACCACGGTTACAATAATAGCGGTAGTGGTTATGGTGGAAGCCCAAAAGGGTTTAATTTTTTTCTTGATCATGAAATTTACAAACGGAATCAAACAGTAGACGATCAGCACGGCCACTACCAGCATGGTTATAATCGGGGCCAGTTTAACTATTACTCTGATCAGAATTATCATCGCGGCTGCAACCAACACCAATTTTAAAGCATATCGCCACTCTCTATCCTTGATCAACTTGGACCTCCCGGGCCTTATATTTCTCGTGATTTCACCTGCCGGACGATCTTATTCTACTTGGTTTGTGATCTTAACACAAGAGGCGGTTCAGCTTTCAGGGCGGCCTACCTGATTGCGGGGATTGGCAAGTATTCCATGTTAATTTGACATTTTACTTTGTAGGCCATCCTTTTAGGGTAGCCTACTTGAGGGGAATGAAGATTACCTAATTGAATTGCTCGGTTGTCGGCATGAAGGGCTTGAAGTATAATAATAAAAATTAAGCCGAATTTTTGGTTTTAAAGGAGTGATCTTACGAGGGCTGTTGGCGGAGCAGCTCCTACCTTTGATTTGATTGTATGAGTGTGACAATAACTCCGTCTCCCGTCACAAACCTAATTTACAAGGAGGAGATAAGAAATGAACAGAACAGACCTGCTGGTGATTGGCGGCAGCGCGGGTGGAATCCTGACTGCTACC
>CAYXBB010000031.1:0-21080 GCA_964463285.1 uncultured Syntrophomonadaceae bacterium
AACAACGTCACCAAGAAACAGCCCGCCATCTAATTAAAGCTTTGGCGGTATTGAAGCTGTACGGCAGAAGTACCAACAATGGAGCCACCGTTGAAGAATTGGCTAATACCCTCCTTCTTTTGCCGGAGAATAAGGTACTTGAAGCAGATGATGAAATTGAACTGGTCTTAAGTAACCTTCGCCAGGTTACCGATGGCCAGTTTATCAACCGTAGTGACGATGGCTATTACTATTTAGATCTGGATCTAACTATCGATTACGATCAAGTCATTGCCCGCCGGGCCGGCAATCTACCGGGGAATGCCATGGATGATGAAATTATCGATGTTTTAAAAGAACAGCTCGGCCTGGGTGAGGCCGAAAACGGCGCCGGCTATCCCGACACCTGCCGTTGGCCCGGCCGCCATTCTTTCCGAGAAGGCCGTTTTATATATGAGACAGGCAAAGGCGAAACCGCCAATTTAGACGGTGATTATCAACTAGTCTTTCTTTCCCCCTTCTGTGAGAAGAAGCGCTATGAGCCATCCCCGAGTTGTCTTCTATTTAGCGGTAGTCTTAATGAAGGAATCCTATCAACTCTAAGACATACTGCAGCCGCCAAAATGCTAATAAAAGAAGATTACAATCGCAGTATTATGGAGGCCCGTTACAAAAAATTGCGGGCGGGTTTCATCGAAATGATGATAGAATCTTATCTGGAAAGGGGACAGGTGCAGACCGATTTGGCAAAGAGACCGGTCAAGTCCTTGATCTCCCGGGAGTTTGCCAATTTTGATGAGCTCTTTTTCGAGATAAAGCCTTTGCTGTTAGAAGACCTCTTTGCCAAGCGTTACCCCCGGCATCCCCGCTTTACCCGGCAGATCACCCGAGACAATATCAGGGGTGAGTTCAACGCCACCCTTAAGGAAGTTCTCCAGAAAAACGGTGTGCAGGCCTATTTTGCCAATGCTCGTTCGGTTCTAGATGCTCTCAAGCTAGTAGATGCCGACGGGAATCTTTCCACTGCTAAATCACCGGTAGCGCGGGAGATTATCCAGAACGCCCGCGATAACCCAGGGGCGAATGTAGATGTAACCACAATTCTTAAGCGTTTCTCCGCTGAGCCATACGGTTATGATCCCCTGATGACCGCTTTTGTTATTATTATGCTCACCTATAACGGCGAAATCTCCCTCCGTGCTGCCGGTGGTAAGGTGATTTCATCTTCCGAAGTGTATGACATCTTTGGTACAGGGCTAAACGCTTTTGAAAATATTCGCTACCTGACCCTGGAATCGGAAATAAGCCCCGAACCGCTAATCAAGCTCTTTAGCGCCCTAGGAATCAGCCCCGATATTACCGGTAAACTACGGGCCACCGGGAAAAGGGGCGAAGCGGTCCAGGGATTTCGCACCCGTTACCTGGAGCTACAAGAAAAAATGGACTACGTGCGCCAGAAATTTGAGAAAACCTCTTTACATTACGGTGCTATCCTTGATATGAAGGGCCTTAAGGTGCAGCATGAAATTGTAGGGGGATTACCGCTGGATGATTTCGCCCGGATAAAGACGGTTAACGATTTACGCCAGGTGATCTATACCGACGAAGAGATTTTGACTATCGACAGGGCCTGCCGGACCCTTTCCCAGCTTCACGATTTCTATCACTCTTTCTCTGAGCATATCGGCACCGCAGTGGACTATGCTCTAGAGGTGCAAAAAACCCTAGATGAGTACCCCGGTATCTTCCAGATAGAAGGCTTGAGAGGGCTGCTGGAGGAATCCTTTGCCGTTCTTTACGACACAGGGCTTCTCTTGGAACCGGGAGAACGCAACCCCTTGCTGGGTAAACTAGAGCAGATAAAACAGAAATATCAAGCTGCCTATTACCATGCCCACCAGGCTTATGTCGGTGACGAGTCCAGTTGGAACCGCCTGACTGATTTAGTTCAAGGCGAGACCTACACCGGCCTGCAGCTGCTTAAACATGTTGCTCTTTTGAATAAGCCGGCCTTTACTGAACTAGAAAGAGATATCGGTGCCCTAAACTCCCTCCGCTGTCCTGATTTTAGGGTGGAGCTACTGGAAAACCGGGTTATTTGCCCCCACTGCCAATTTCCCTTGGGATTTGAGGGAAAGAGCATTGATGGCCGTATTAGTGAACTGGAAAAGCAGGTTGAAAAGATCTATGCCGGGTGGGAAGCCAATATCCTGGAAGAGCTGGATAATTATCATGACAATTTGCAGTACCTTAATGAAAGCGAGGCATTACTTATCCAGCGCGTGCTCAGGGAAAAGGGGCTGGAGGGGCTTATTTCAGAGCAGTTAATTGTAGCCCTGAACAATCTTTTCAAAGAGCTTGTACTGATAGAATTCGAACCGGAAAAACTGTTAGAACAACTCTTTACCGGCGGCCGGGTTATCGATTACTATACCCTGGAGCGTCGACTGGATCGCTACAAGCAACAGCTTATAGCCGGTCGCGATTTAGATAAAGTACGTATTAAGCTTAGCGGAACTGATAAATAGGGCGGTAAAGATTTTAATTATGATCTGTTAAAAAACAAACCGATCTATTCTTCAAAGGAGGGGCTCACGTTGGAGGGGCATCAGGAAAGGATCTTTGTCCCCAGTGAAAAACAGTTAAAAATTGAACCCGATGAATTTGTTCAAAGTTGCCGCCCCCTGGCGGAACTCCTCGATTCAGTCCGGAACATCGAGGGTTTCCCTCTGGGTAAAGATGAAGATATTCTGGCCCTATCCGATCCCCCCTATTATACTGCCTGCCCCAACCCCTATATTAACGATTTTATCAAGCATTACGGGAAACCTTATGACCCGGAAACCGACAGTTATCACCGGGAACCCTTTGTCAGCGATGTCAGCGAAGGGAAAAACAATCCTATCTACAACGCCCACTCCTACCATACCAAGGTGCCCCACAAAGCCATTATGAAGTTTATCGAACACTACACCGAAGAAGGCGATATTATATTTGACGGGTTCTGTGGAAGCGGAATGACCGGGGTGGCCGCCGGGCTTCTGAACCGCCGAGCCATTCTCTGTGACCTTTCTCCCGCCGCTACTTATATTGCCTATAATTACAACACCCCGGTGGATGTAGATGAATTCGAGCGCGAAGCGAAACGCATACTGGCTGAAGTGGGGGAAGAGTGTGGCTGGATGTACGAAACCCTCCATACAGATGGAAAGACAAAGGGCCGGATCAACTACACGGTCTGGTCCGATGTTTTTATCTGTCCCTACTGCAATAATGATTATGTTTTCTGGGAGGCGGCGGTAGATCAGGAGGAGGGGAAGGTAAAAAGCAGCTACTCTTGTCCTACTTGCGAGGCTGAAATTACCAAGCGGGATTGTGAACGGGCCTGGGTTAGCTTTTTTGATCAAGCTATTGATCAGGAGGTAACCCAGGCAAGGCAAGTACCTGTGATAATTAATTATTCTGTTGGTCGCAAGAGATATAACAAACGTCCTGATAGTGCTGACCTAAGTCTTGTAAATACAATAGAGATTAGCAATAGCCCCTACTGGTTTCCAAACAATGAATTGCCTGGGGGCCATAATACAGCACAACCTAAAAAATCTCATGGCATAACTCACTCCCAACATTTTTATACAAAAAGAAACCTATGGGTTCTATCAACTTTTTATCATCTAATAGATAAAAGCAAATTAAAAAACCGTTTGTTGTTTTTGTTAACTGGCGTAAGAATGTTTGCATCAAGAAATACTAAAGTACAACCAAAAAAATATTTTAATAGGGGGCAATTTATAAGTTATGTAACTGGGACGCTCTACCTTCCTTCAATTAATGTGGAGAATAATGTGATTTTTAGTTTAACAAACAGGATTAATGCGATCGTAAGGATGGGATGTAGTAAAAAATCCAACATTAATGTTATTAACACTTCATCTGCAGAGAAACTATGCCTTTACTCTAATTCGATAGATTATATTTTTACCGATCCTCCCTTTGGGGGCAACCTGATGTATTCCGAATTAAATTTTCTTTGGGAAGCCTGGCTAAAGGTGTTTACCAACAATGAACCTGAGGCAATAATGAACGATACCCAAGGCAAAGAATTGGACGAATATAAAAATTTGATGGTAGCTTGCTTTAAGGAAATGTACCGCATATTAAAACCCAACCGCTGGATGACAGTGGTATTCCATAACTCCCAGGCCTCTATTTGGAATGCAATCCAGGATGCTATTGCCCGGGTCGGTTTTGTTGTTGCACAGGTTACGGTAATGGACAAACAACAGGGTAGTTTCAAGCAGGTTACCTCCGCCGGTGCGGTAAAAAATGATCTTATTATTAATGCCTATAAACCAGAACAACATCTGGAAGAGTATTTTCTAAAAAAAGCCGGGGAGGGTTTAGAAAGGGATTTTATTCAGGACCTATTGGAACATCTGCCGGTTGAACCGAATATAGGTCGTACCGAACAAATGCTTTTTTCAAATCTCTTAGCCCGCTATGTCCAGCAAGGTTATGAAATAAGACTCAATGCCCGGCAATTTTATACACTGCTACGTGACAATTTCCTGTTAATAGATGGCTACTGGTTTACGGATGACCAAGTTTTAAAATATGAAGAATGGAAGAAAAAACATGGTTTAAAAGGAATCAGACCCGGCCAACAGATAGTGGTTGTCGGCGACGAAAAATCCGCCATTGCCTGGCTCTACAATTTCTTAGATGAACCGAAAGAATATAATGAGATATTTACCGCTTCCCGCAAAATCACTGCTGGGGTCGATGACCAAATTCCTGAACTACGAGAGTTGCTAGTTAGAAACTTTATTTTTGAGGATGGTCTTTACCGCCGTCCCATGACTGAACAAGAAAAGGACACTGTAGCAAAACAACGGGAAAGAGATCTAGAGAAAGCCTTTGAGGCTATCCTAAGCGAAGCTCGCCGCGGTAAAAGGTTAAAAGAAGTTCGCAAAGAAGCAATCATCTACGGTTTCACCAAAGCATACCAACAGAAACACTACGAGGACATTCTACTAGTAGCCAAACACCTAGGCAAAAAAATCATCGAAAATAACAGTGAAATCAATGACTTCATTGGGATCGCTAAAATTAAAGGTGTGTAACATTACATGTGCCTAATAGATTGGGATAATTATATTGTCGCTATAGACTCTTTTTATCTTTTTGAATCTGTTCGGCTTTAGGTGTGAATGGTTTAAATAAATGGGAGGAAACGAATGAAAATAATAAAGGATCTTGTTCATGATTATATAGAGATAGATGAATTTGAGGAAACTATAATAAACACTATTAACTTCCAACGTTTAAAGGATATAAAACAATTAACTGCAAACCACGTTTTTCCTAGCGTTAATCACACTAGGTTTGAACATTCATTAGGTGTTATGTATTTATCAAAAAAAGCTTTGTGGAAATTGGAGAGTCCATTATATGCCAGTGGTGTAGAAAAAAAGAAATTTGTTTTTCTATTTAAAAACTTAACGATGGCAGCCCTTTTACATGATGTAGGGCATGCGCCGTTTTCACATTTAGGTGAAAAATATTATCGCCCTGATGAGATACGGGGCGAAATAGATAAACAGATTAGGAAAAAAGAAATAAAGATTGATCCCACCATATTTGATGTTGGTTCGGCTCATGAATTAATGTCCTGTTGTATTATCTTAGATAAGTATTATGATTTGTTAAAATCCCGAGATGACGATTATGATTTGGATCTAATATGCAGGTGTATAGTGGGAAACAAATTTGATACTTTAGACATGTGGCCAGAAAATATTGCTATCGAACTCCTTTGTTCACGTACAATCGATATGGATAAATTAGATTATTTAATGCGAGATGCAATAATGACCGGATTGTCTATTCCTAGGATTGATGTATCGAGGTTGTTTCGAAACATGCAAATTAACGAAAGAACGAAGAAATTAACTTTTCGGCACCAAGCAATTCAAGTAATCCAGAATATTATTGATTCCCGGGATTCCTTGTTCATGTGGGTATATAATCATCATACTGTTGTTTATACAGATTTCCTTTTAGAATTTTACATAAAACATCTTATAGCAAATTTTGAGAATGACAGTCAAACGTGGGCGGATAAATTAGAACCCGAATGTTATTTTTCCGTAGATGCAGTTTCAAATCATCTAGTTTCAGATTCAGACATTTGGAATTCTTTAAAAACCCCTTTGTTCCTTGAAAGAACAATGCTCAGCCGTTATACAAAGAACTTGTTACCTCAAATATTTGAGAGACAATTTCTAAAACCTTTATGGAAAACAATATACGAATACAATGAGTTTATACGAAATCATGTTAAGGACGATGGTCTTAAAAAAGATCTTATTGATAAATTGTGTCAGGATTCTCATATTTATAGAGCGTATGTAGTAAGGAAAATCATAGATGAATGCAGCCTGAATCATGGGGGGATTTTCATTATTCCACGATCAAACAAGTTTTATTCTTTAGATACAGAAAGTAATTTTACTGTTTTGTTAGATGGGCATGATCGTAATATCATAGACCTTTTACCGCAAAAGGATTATAAAAGGCTAGAATCTGTTGCTTTTTATATTTGTTGTAAAGAAGACAAAAGAGATGAAGTGAAGAAATGTTTTATAGATATAGCCAATCAGCCATTACCGGATAAAATTGAGCTCGAACAAGTTACCACCCTTAAATGGTTTGAATATGAGAGAAAAACCAAACGGAGGTAAAACTTCATTCAATGTTTACCATATACAATACAAGTTTGTTGTCTTGTTTATTGTTATTGGTAACACTGTTTTTGTTAAATGTATTGATTGATGTGGGGAAAGTTGAGTCGGCGAAACATTATTTACATTGCAGGAAGGTTTTAAGATGAACCCCGGCAACACTGTCCGTAGTACTAACTACCCCTCCCTAGGCCCCGGCCTGGTTATTACCACGAAAACCATTTTTGGCCGGGAGTATGCGGATGTTTTTTTTGAAAAAACCAAGGAGAAACTAACTGTCCCCGTTGATGACCTGGTAGTTTGTGATCCACCCGATATTAAACTACAGAAGGGTATTTATAGCAGTGCCGGCCGGTTTCTCTTGCGTTTGCTATTAGAAAAGATCCACGCTCAAAAAAGCAGGGCGGAGTTGCAGACCGTTGGCGGCTTCAAAATTATTCCCCTTCCCCATCAGCTGTTGGCAGTTGATTTTGTATTAAACCGGTTTAAACCGCGGGCCTTAATTGCTGATGAAGTGGGATTGGGGAAAACTATCGAGGCAGCCTTAATCTATGAGGAGATGAAAGCCCGGGGTATAGCTGGCCGGGCGTTAATCATTGCTCCTTCGGGCCTCTGTCTGCAGTGGCAGGAAGAGCTGAGATCCAGGTTCTTTGAGGAGTTCCCTGTTTATGACCGGGATACGGTGCTGGCCCTTAAACGACTAGATGGTGAAAATAGCAATGTATGGATGCTCTCCGAGGGAATTATAACCTCCATTGATTTTATTAAACCGCGAAAGATCCACGAGGGATTAAATGAGCGGCTCGCTGCCCAGAGGAAATGGCATAATGAACATATTTTTGAGGCGGCGGTTAAGGCCGGTTTTGATGTGGTCATTATTGATGAGGCCCATAAGCTAACTAAGGATATGTCCGGTGAAGAGACCGCCCGCTACAAGGTGGGCAAGGCCTTTGCGGAGGCGGTGCCGGTCCTGCTGTTGCTTACCGCTACTCCCCATCAGGGTGATTCAGCTAAATTCAAGAATCTGCTAAATTTGATTGACCCCTTGCTTTTTTACACCGAGGATGATCTTGCACCGGAAAATGTAAGAAAAGTTACGGTGCGGCACAATAAGCGGGCCGCAGTTGATATGCAGGGGAGGCGTATTTTTAAACAGCGCATTACCTCTCTTTACCCGATTAAGAGAGAGACTCTCGGGGATAAAATTGAGCTGGAACTATATGAGGCGGTAACCGATTATGTGAGGGAATTTTACAATTTAGCTTTTCAAGAGAATGATCGGACTATGATGTTCCTGCTTTTAATTTATCAACGGATGGTTAGCAGCAGTTCGCGGGCGATTTTTGTCTCCCTTTCCCGCCGTTTGGAATTGTTACTGGCCCGCCGGCGTGAAGTAGTGGAGAGTTTAGATAAGACGGAGGCTGAGGAGGAGGAATTTAGCCTAGAACAGCTAGAGGAGTTAACTGCGGAGGAACAGCTGATTCGGCTGGAAGAGCATGCCCGGGGCGAAAAAAGGCGGCTTTATGATTTGGGAAAAGAAATTAGATATCTGCAGCGGTGTGTTGAACTGGCCAGGAAAGCTACTCTGGGCCGGAATGATGCCAAGTTTTTGGAACTGTTGAAAGTGATCGATGAATTTCAGGCGCGGGAAAATGATCTGCAGCTTAAATTCATTATTTTTACTGAGTTTGTTGAGACCCAGTACTACCTGAATGAATCTTTGCAGCACTTAGGTTACACCACGGCGATGATTAACGGACGCATGTCCCCATCTGAGAAACTGAGGCAAAAAAATCTTTTTCAAGAAGAGGCCCAGTTTCTTATCTCTACCGATGCGGGAGGAGAGGGGATCAACCTGCAATTTTGCCGGGTGATGATAAATTATGATTTGCCTTGGAACCCGATGCGGCTGGAGCAGCGCATCGGCCGTATTGATCGGATTGGTCAGAAATATGATGTGAAGATTATAAATTTCCAACTGATTGATACTGTTGAACAGTACGTGCGGGAGGTAATCGAAAAGAAGTTATATACTGTCCAAAAGGAATTTCAGGACGGAGAAGATAAACTAGCCGACATTCTCAGCACCCTAGAGGACGAATTTAGCTTTGAAAACATATATATTGATGCGGTGCTTAAGCGACAAGAGGAGGCAGCGGAGTTGGAAACGCTGGCCCAGGAAATTTATCAGCGAGCGGAAGAAATTATCAGAGGGGGCCAGCTGCTTATCCCTTTCACAGAACTGAAAGGCAGGGCTAGCTTGGATAGGCAGGATCTGTTGCGGCACCGCGAACAGGTTCGGCATCTATTGGAGGGCTACCTGCAGGTAGAAGGGCGTCAGCTATTTTCTTACCGGGAAAAAATTGAAACTTATTATTTTAATGACCCCGCGACCGGAAAGCGGTTTTCCAATGTAGTTTTTGATCCTCATCACGGGGTTGATGAGGAAAAACATTCACTGTTTAGTCTAAGCCATCCTTACATGGGACAATTGGTAAAACAGCTGGGAGAAGAACTTGCTGATGATATTACAGCAAAATTGTTAGTAAAAGAGAAAAGGTTTGCCGGGGAGAAGGGGTATTTGGCGATTTACCGGCTGGAGTTAACTAATAATATTGATCCTCCACAAAAACATATCATACCCTGTTTTTTAGGTACAGGCGGCGAGAAAAAGAAACGTATTAGCCGTTGGTTTGCCGGGGTCGATCAGTTTAAAGCGGAGGAGCTGGAGATAGGGAAGTCTCCTTCTGATCCGGATACCTTAAGTCGCCAGGCCGATACTATGGCTGAAGAATGGGCCGGCGAATTATTCTATGAATTATCGGCAACCATAGGAGGGAAAATTCAAGAGGAAGAAGAGAAAACAGAGAAATATTATGAGGATAAAAAGGAATCGATACGCCGGGTGGTGATAGATAATATCAGGGAGGCCCGGATGAAAGAGCTGGAAAAGGAAAAGCACGAGAAATTAAACGAGCTGGACCGGCGGCGCCTCCTAATACCCTCCCTGGTGCTTTTACAAATCGCCTATGTGGAGTTTGAATCATGACACAGCATTGGTACGAACCGCTAATAACTAAAATTGAAGAGACTTACAGCGACCTGATAATAGTGGTTGATAAGGATCTCCTGGGACAGGATGCTAATATCCGCCGGGCTTTGAGGAAACGCTTTGCTTTACATGATTTTCAGGATGAGCTTTCCCTGCGTGCTTTTCTTGATGGACAAGAAGAGTGGCGGCGGACAGTTGTTTTTAAACCGCCGGGTGCTATTTATATCCCTTTTGATCTAGATAGTTCGGCCTGTACAGTTACCTGGCGATTAAAAGAGCTCTTTCCCCGGTTAGAGACGGCTGTATTGAAAGAATTTTCCTCCAGCCATTACCAGAAAGTTTATGACCTTTACCAGGCGGTGAAGGGTTCATTAGCTGAAGCCGGCCCTGTTGAAACGCTACACCTGATATCTCAATGGCTTTTTGGGATTAGCCTGGCCGAGGTCGATAATCCTCAAAGTGGAGTGGCACTGTTGGCCACTATTTATCGGGAGGAGGAAACTTTGTCCCCTACCCTGCGTCGTTATTTAGAAGGCAAACCGCCTGGGTTACCCGGAAAGAAGTGGACAAGCCGTGATTCTTTTTACCATTGGCTTTCCGGTCAATGGAAAGTTTACCTCTCGGGATTTTCGGAGGGGGGGAAGGCCGCCCTGGTGGATTTTGCTAAACCGCCGCTCAAGGAGCTAGCTTCTACCCTGTTTATAGAAGGACACTTAGAGACCTGTCCAAAGCCGGAATATAAAGATTTTCCCCAGCTGTTAACAGATAATCCCTGGATGCAGGTAGGCTTAGTTATGGAAAAAAGCCCTTCAGTGGTGGAAGAATGCCACATATTGTTTGAGGAAATAAAGGGGCTCTTATCCGGTGATGGGGTGAATTGGCCGGAATTCGCTTTCCTCTGGGGCCATTGTAACTACTTAAAAGATATGGAAGAAGTTAAGCTTCCGGGTTATGATCAGGTTGACAATGAGATTAGCAGATTGCTTGAAATATATATCAAAAACCACTACAACGAACTTTTTTACCGCAGCTACCAGGAGCATCCGGTGACAATAGATCAGGTCATGCATTTCTTGGGCAATTGCCCAGGGGATCGCAAGGCCTTGATATGTATGGATGGAATGGGTTTTCAGGAATGGTTCTCCCTCCGGAAATACCTATCGAGCCATGGTTTAAATAATTTTAAAGAGCGTGCTATTTTTGCCCTTCTGCCGACGATTACCTCCGTGTCCCGACAAGCTCTCTTCTGTGGGCGAAAAGAGAAAGCAAGGCTACTTACAGAAAAAGCAGGTTTTATAAATCATATTGAGGCTTATTGGCGAGAAGGAAAGACCGTTAGTAAAGAGGTTTTCCTTAATGCGCCTCTGGAATGGAAGACAATTTACGGTGAATATAACTATCTCGGTTTAGTTTTTAATATAGTCGATGATATCGCCCATTCCCGACATTTAAACCGGGGTGGAAAAAGGCTATTGCAACTAATGCTCAATACACAGCTTTCGGAATCGAGCTTTGTAGAGGTTATTAGCAAGTTGCTAAAGTATGGTTACCGGGTCTATTTAACAGCGGACCATGGGATTGTCAGCTGTTTTGGTAACGGTCACCGGGTGGAAAAATATTTAGCAGATACCCGGGCCCGGCGGGCTCTGCTTTACCCCAATCGCTTACTAGCTGAAGACTTTGCCCAGGGCAAAGATGTTCTCCTTTACCAACCAAACATCTTAGGGGATGAAATACTGGTAGTGCCCAGGGGGAGGAAGATGTTTGCTCCCTTGGGGGATAGTGCGGTGACCCATGGCGGTATACATCTAGAAGAGGTAATTATCCCCTTTGTGGAGGTTTTATCATGATTGGATTTGACCGCCCTATAAAGCCCCGCTGGATTTATGAAACGCTGTTGCTAGCTGAGCCGGGGCAAAGATTATCTGAACTAAATGAGCCCTTTGAAAAAATCGCCCGAGAGTTAACCGGTAAAGAGGGAAAACGGAAAGTGCGCACAGTTATTTTCCGCTATTTCCTAAGGGATCCTGAAAACCGGTCCCGGGTTCGGCAGAAGCTACCTTTAAAAGAGCTCAGTCATAAAGAAAATTATGAGTTTATGCGGCCCATCTATCTATTTTATTTAGTGGGTAGTTCCTCTATACTTTATAAGATCAGCGGGCATCTTTTTCGGTTATATGGGTTTGAAAAACCGGTTAATACTGCCTTTCTGCGAAAGAAAATGACAGGCAAATACGGTGACCGGGATGTGGTTAAAAGATCGGTGCGCTCTTTTCTGAAGACCTTAACCTATTTTGGGATTACGGAATCAAAAAATGGTCTAACAAGGTTGACACGCCCGCTGCCAGTGGATAAAGAGCAGCTATGCATTATTTTGCAAGTTTACGCAAATGAAATATTACAAACCCCACAAATATCTCTGCGTCAGCTCGATTCTCCGTTATTTCAATTTTTCTCCTTTCCCGATGTTAAGGATGTCGCCCAGGATTATAACGGTCACCTTTGGGATTACCAGCACCGGATGCGGGAGGATTTTTTGGTGGTGTATTAAAAAGAGCCTATTGCTTGGTGGCTTAAATCAATTACATAATATGTGTTTCCAGCCTGCAGGGGCCCACAACGCAGAAATAGGGTGCGTTATAATAAATAAGTATTACTTATAAGTAGTATTTCTCATTAATAGTGTTGTAAATATAACTTATGGGTAATATAATGATGGTGAGGGCTTCTTATGTTTATTGGTGATAATATATATTACCCCTTGGAATTTAGAAGCTCTTTTATTAAGGAACACCCCGAATATGAAGGGGATTTAAAAAAAATACTTGAAAGAAGTGGCTTTAAAGATAGATTTTGTGGTTTATACAAACAAAGGCTAAGGTTTCTAGAAGAATACCGTGGGTCTTGTACAAATAGAAGAGCCTGGTTTGAGCTTTTAAAATATGTTAATGAAGAAATCTATGTAATTAAATTTAAATCCGAAAAGAATATTAGAATCCTTTTTAGTTTTGTCGAATATTTTAAGGTTAAATATGCCGTATTGCTTTATCCGTTTGAAGAAAAGGAAAGCAAAAAAAGGAAAAGCAAGGATTGTTATGATGATGCTATTCTTATTGCGCTTAGGAGACTAAAGGAGGTTTTATCCGATGCTTGATATCCGCAGTTTGCCGGACGCCTGGGATGCTTTTTATGAACTTGTTGGTGAGGAAGGCAGTAAGAACGATGATCTGTACGATATCTATTACAGGATATCTACTACCATCTTTGACTACAGGATAAAAAAGAAGCTGACACAAAAACAGCTGGCTCAGAGATTAGAGGTAACCCAAGCCATGGTTTCTAAGCTGGAAAGTGGTGATTATAATTATTCTGTAGAGCAGCTGTGGAAAATTTCCCAGAAGCTTGGTTTAAAATTAGAAATATCACTTGAGGAAAAAGGGGAAGAAATTCTGGTGCGGACGGAAGAGCAAGCAGAGGTTATTGAGTATCCTGGAATGGTGGTGGGTTAATGAAAGATAAGGTTGTTCTCTCAAAGTTTATATTTATCGGTAACCGGATTAGCTCTTTTAAACTGGAAACCCGTCAAATTGAAATAAAAAAACAGAAGGCCAATGTTTCATTTGATTTTGATTACAATGTTAAAGGTGTTCAACAACACGAAAACAGGTTGCTTGGAGTTATCGAGTTTATTGTTAAGGTCAAAGCCAAGGTAAAAAGAAGAATGCTGTTTAAAGTCGAACTGGTTATGGAAGGGGCCTTTGGTATTGAATCAGGCCATTTCACCGATGAAAAATTTTATGAAATGCTTGAAATCAATGGTCTGGTTACACTTTCACAGATATCCCGGGCCTATATTTTAAGTGTGACTGCTCAATCCGGGATTAATCCCCCTGTAAGGATTCCAATGATAAATATCAATAAGTTAAGAGAGATGAAAGAACAGGGTGAAAAAATATAGAGTTGTTGTTGATAGCAAATGCGGTTGTTAAGCGGGTTAACCTTTGTTTGTTGATAATTCCAGACGAGATAGATTGTCTAACTTAAGGCAAAATCATCTTTGATTATCTCTTCCAAATAGTGACCAGGAATGCTGTTTCTAAATGACTATTGACAGAGGCAAAGCAGCGTAAACAAGTTGTACGAATTAATTTGGCAATAGTTTTTATCGGGATATCGATAAAATATTGAAAGCACTTTGGTAATAACTATATAGGGAGATCAGCGGGAATAGGGGATGATTGGTTATTATGAAATATGATAATCTGAAATCATCATCTATCAGATTGAAGACGGGGCCACGAAGATTGATGTTCGGATGGTGGATGAAATCGTTTGGCTGACGCAGGCACAGATGGCTGAACTTTTATAGACAACAAAGCAAAATGTGAGCCTTCATATAAATAATGCTATTAGAGAAGGAGAGATAAAGCGATCGGCAACTGTCAAGGAATACTTGACAGTTCAAATGGAAGACGAACGTCAGATTTCAAGAAGCGTTAAGCACTACAACTTGGATGTGATTATCTCTGTCGGCTATCGGGTGAAATCGCTTCGGGGGGACCCAATTCAGGCGATGGGCTTTGGAAGTCCTGCGTGAATACCTTATCAAGGGTTTCTCCATGAATGATGATTTGTTGAAAAAAGCAGGCGGGGGTGGATACTGGCATGAACTCTTGGAACGTATTCGCGACATTCGCTCCAGTGAAAGGTTTTCTACAGGCAGGTTCTTGATCTTTATGCTACCAGTGTGGATTATGATCCGCGCGCGCCCGAATCGGTGGAGTTTTTCAAAATTGTACAGAACAAGATTCACTTTGCAGCACATGGGCATACGGCAGCTGAAATTATTGCTCAAAGGGCCAATGCAAAACTTCCTTACATGGGCCTGACCGTCTTTTCAGGCGAACAACCAGCTAAAAGTGAAATTGGCATTGCCAAAAATTATTTGAATGAAGAGGAGCTTACTACGCTGAATCGCATGGTCTCTGCTTATTTTGACCTGGCAGAACTGCGGGCCATGGCGGCTTTAGAAAAAGCAAGGGCGGAATATGATAAATACCGTAAAAAAATTATTAACCAGCATTCTCCGGTTGAACGGAGGTACCTAGCCAGCATAAAAGATACACAAAAAAAAATTAAAGAGCAAACACAGACAGAAAGGGGAAGACAATAACAGCGAATAAATTAATTGTCGGTGAGTGACGAATATATACAATGCTCCCGCCCTGGCGTGTTATAAAACGGGTTCTGGGTAAAACATAAAGAACTAGGCACCAGAATACCCCGGACATCTCTTGGTCTTGCACCTTCGGGAAGAGCGATAGCCAGGCTCTAACCGGATCAGCCTATCGGGAATTTTTTATCGGCGGTTCTATAGGGAAAAGCTGTGTCCCCGCCGAAAATCCGTTTATCTAAAATAATTTGTCTATACTCCGTTGCCCGGACCTAGCGCACTATTTCATCGAAATCCCCAGCCTAGCGCGAAATGGTCTATCTCCTCCCATTTATCTTATTCTTGAGGCTGCTTGGAGGGAACGATAGCCAGTGTGTACCCGAGGGGCTGCAGGATTTTGAATAAAGTGTTTATCTGTGGTGTCGCTTTCATGCTTTCAAGCCTTGCAATTGCGGGCTGCTTCAAGCCCGCAAGGTCAGCAAGTTCTTTTTGTGACAGTCCCTTCGATTCTCTGGCTTCAATCAATTTCCCAATCAACGCTACTTCAAAATCTATTTCTGCTTTTTGTATCGGGTCAATGAATTTGGGGTCATTCCAAAGTTTGTTAAAATTGGTTCCCATATCTATTCGCTCCTTTTAAGGTGATCGGCCTGATTTTTTTTCGCTTGTTCAATCTCTCTGCGAGGAGTCCTCTTGGTCTTTTTCAGAAAATGATGTAGCAATATAAATGTGTTATCTCTAAAATAGAAGAATATCCTATCATTCAACGGGCGCAATTCCCAGATATCATCTTTGATGTGCTTAACGAAAGGTTCTCCTGCTCTCGTTCCGTATTCTTGCAGTATTCTAATGTAGGTCAAAATCTTTTTGCTGCGGATGCGGTCACTTTTGCTTGTTTGTCCTTTGGCTTGCAATTCGACAATGAAATCTTTAATAGGCTCGTTGCCGTTTCGGTTTTCATAAAATTCAACTTCGAACATCCTTTAGTGTTCCCCTTTATTATATTATTATTATAACATATTCGTTATTAAGTGCAACAACAAATTTGTTATATTTGTCATGAATCTATTAATCATGATTCATGACCCTCGATTATCTTTGCCTCCAAGTATAAAACATTTTTTATCTAATGTGTTATTATAATGTTTGCATGAATCATTCAGAGTCAACCTGTTAGAAAGTGTATTACCTCAATGGCATATTCCCTGCAATGGTTAAGTAGTAGTGTCATGTTTCATAAAAACTACAAGAACAATATGTATAAAAAAGATACGTTATGTATAGTTTTTTTCGGGATAAGGCCCGCAAACATCGAGATTTTCGAACAAGAAAACACGACTTGATACCTTGTGGGATCAGTAACGATGGATCCCTAATCCATAGGCCGGGGGGTCAAATCTTCTAAGGTGCACTACACCAAGTTTTACACGTTACCTTGCATAATAACAATTTCTTATACTTAGGTATCTGGCATGCTTGAACTTTTCCACAGATAGGGATTGCAACAAAATCGGGTTATGGCAATGCGCCAGTAACCTTGTCTTGTATTCATTGTCAAGGGCAGCCCTATAGTTCCCCAAAATGCCGATTTTTAATTAACCATTGACAATTTGTCCCTTTTATCGTAATTAAAAAACTATGCGAGCTAAACATTGTGTAACCATCGATACTTGTTTAGTCTTGCTACTATTAAAAAGGTTAACTTAAATTACAAGGAGGCAAATAAGCTGAGAATTGCTCTTCTCCAGTGCACCAGCAAAAAGAAATTCTATAAATGCCCGGCGAGGGAGCTCTATTCAGAGAGCCCCCGTTTCCGCTTAGCCTACGATCTGGCGAAGCTGGTAGCAGATAAAATATTTATTTTATCTGCTAAGTATGGCTTGGTTGAAGAAGAGACGGTAATTGAACCTTATGAGGAAACCTTTAGGGATAAATCGGCATCTGAAAGGGCGGCCTGGGGGGAGCGGGTGATAAAAGGGCTAAAGGGCCATACGGATCTCGAAGGCGACCGGTTTATGGTGATCGCCGGAGAGAACTACCGGAAAAATCTCCTGCCTCATTTGACTCATTTTTGGCTCCCTCTAAAGGGTAAAAGGCAGGGAGAATGGATTTCAGAGTTAAGGCGTTTAATTGAGTTGGAGGAGGAATCTAATTACGGGAAGGCCCTGCACATGCTTTTCAATGGGCTGCCGCGCTTAAATTGGGAAACGATCGGGTGGGTGCCCTATAAAAATGGCATATATATAATGTTTGAAAAGGGTGAGCGCTACCGGGGTATGGACCGAATAGTGCGGATAGGTACCCACCGCGGCAGAGACCGTCTACTTAGAAGATTGAAAGATCACTTTATAAGAGAAAATGCCAGGGGCAGCATTCTGCGTAAAAATATTGGTAGAGTTCTTTTAAATAAAGCTGCCGATCCATATCTAAAGGTATGGAATATTAACTGGCGGAATATCGCGAACAGGGAAAATTACGGGCATTTAGAAAATGTAGATTTTGAAGCCGGGCTGGAAAGAGAGATCAGCAGTTACTTAAGGGACCATATCACCTTTACCTGTTTCCCGGTTGAGGAGAAAGATGACCGGCTAAGACTGGAAGAAGGGATTATTGCCACCCTTAACCGGGATCCGGCCTTTGGACCGGGCCCCGGTTGGTTCGGCCGAAAGAGTCCTATTGAAGATATAGCTGAAAGCGGTTTATGGAACAGACATGGCCTATGGGGGGAGCTTTTAGATAATGAAGAACTGGCGTGGGTCAAATGCCTGGCCCGGTTTGGGAACGATAGCTCGGAGGACGGTAAGGGAACTGAGGCATCAGCGCCAAGAACGGTAAAGAAGGGTGAAGCGGCCGTAAAACAAACTAATGCTCGGGTTAGATTGACAGCCGATGATCTGCGCCAGTATCTGGATGAACTGTTTGCAGAAGGGAAAAAGAAGAATCAGGAATATCTTGACCTGGTATCGGGGGATATTCACCGGGCAATGGGCATGAAAAACCGGATGCCGCAGGTTTGCCGGATAATGTATGAAAAAATGGAGGCTGGTGATAAAGTCTTGCATACCACCCCCAGTGGCATGAGTTCAACCATAAAAATCAGATACTTTTTTAGGGATAGAGGCTGATAGAAAAGAATTAAGCCGGAAGAGACAATATAAATATAAATAAAGAGGGCGTTTCTGATGGTTGCGGTGGCGGTTATGGATATGTACACAATACCTCCGTCCCCGTGTGGATTATACCAAATTGTTTCCTAGAAAGATATAAACAATGTCGACCAAGCTTTTATTGCTATCGAAGGCAACTCCTTTTTCATACTTGCTTTTTATCCGAATATATAGACTCCACCTCTTCTTTAATCTTCTTTATTAATAATAAAGGATCCATTGAATAGTTAACAACACATTTTTTAACATGCTTTTCATCAGTTAGTTTTAATTTTAAATAAGTTGTATCTTTTTCATCATTAGTTACTACAATTATTTTCTTTTGTCTACCCAAATGTTTTGTGCAAATAAAATCACGCAAATACGCGTTTACATGATTATCATCTTCATTAATATTGTAGCCCAAAATAACAAGTATATTCGATTCATCCAAGGTATCTTTCATCATTTGGAAGGCCTTTATTTGATGATGAGACACTATCGGTTTTGTATAAGACTGCCCAAAAATGAAAGGAAAATACAATTTATCATTGGGCAAATTTTCTTGAGTAATATCTATAACCTCAAGAGTTTCAGGGATTTCAAATAATTTTAACTGACCATTCAGGATCAATAATGGTATGAAAATATCTGTCTAGAATATGGGCTATACTTGTAGGCAAATGATTTTTTATCTTATTCTCTTTAATAAAAAGTTCTGTAATCTGTCCATTAAAATCACCAAGCCCTTTGTTTTATAGCACAATATACAACTCATAATTGTATCTAATTTGACAAAAAAAATAGCGCTCAAATAGCGCAGTGTCAGTCTTTCTTTCACTTATTGAATGTTAGCTAACTGTTAAACGGGCGAAATAGCCGAGGGCCCGCAAACACTTTGCTTAGTTTGTAAATTTGTTGCCCGCCATGATCATACTGCACGGGCAGGTGAATTTGAGAAGACGAGATATCATTCCAGATGGATATTTGTTTGCCTTTAATCAGGTGATATGATGTTGGATAGCAGGATTTTACGGATAATGGCCGGACGCGATTGTGATAAAATATTATCCGGGCATTTAAAATCAGATGGGCAGGTGAGTTGCGAGATGGACTGGGAGGCCCTGGAGGGGCTGGAAGAGTACGAGAGGCGTTCCGCCGCCCGCAGAGAAGAGCGGCTTTGGAAAGAGGTAGACATACCCTGCAGTCTTTCCGATTTAATCGGCGGGCTAACCAAAGAAGAAATGAGCAACATTCGCAGGAGTTATAATCTCAAGCGGTTGAGCGCTTTGAACAAGTCGGATCTGGCCGCAAAACTTGTCGAATTGGTGCCCGGGAAATTTGCCGAAGCCTTACATAACCTAGATCAGGGAAGGTACAGCCTCCTAAAAGCGATGGCCAAAAATTCGGGGGTGCTCGAAGGGGTGGACCTGGAGGCTGCTCAAGCGGAGGCGTTGCGCAATAGCTGTCTTGTTTTCCCGGGCATCTGCCATGATGAAAAGGTGTTGTACATGCCCTCGGAACTGGCCGTTATTTTTAACCGCACTGATGGGGTCGCCCTGAAAAGGGTGGTTAAACGAAACACGGAGTGGATCACCTTGACCCACGGCATGCTTCATTATTACGGAGTCATGGGTATGGGAACTCTGGTGAAAAAAATTGAGGAGCTTACCGGGGAAAAGGTAGATTATTTGGATTATATAAGGGTGATCACACCGGCCATGGATTTTTATGAGCAGGTTCAATATACTTTTCGCGGTCTCTGTGATTGCAGGGTGGACGATGCGGAGGAGATCTTTGATGAGCAAAGATCACGGCAAAATTTTGATCACTACCCCTTCACGAAGGAGCAGCTTCTGGCTGCGGGTATTACCGGTTATGTTGATAAAACTGCCGCCATGGATGATTTCTTGAAACTTTTGGCCGAGAATTATGATTTAAGCCAAGGAGAAATAGAAAAAATTGCGCTTCAGCTGGTTTGCCTTGTCAATAACGGCGGGAAGCCGGGTAAAATTTTAAGTTACCTGGAAAGCCGGCTGGAATTTCCCTCTTTTGAATTTGTGCAGCTGCTGACGGCGAAAATTGTGGAGGTGCACAATAACACCCGGCAATGGGTTTTAAAGGGCCATACCCCCAATGAATTATTCCAGGAGGAGAAAAAATTTCTAAAGCCGTTGCCCGCAGAGCCCCTCTTACCGGAGCAGGCAGGGCCGGCGATCTACGATTACGAAACCCGCAAAAAAGTAGGGCGCAACGATCCCTGTCCTTGTGGCAGCGGAAAGAAATTTAAAAGGTGCTGCGGCCGCTAGCATATTGTGCGACAGCTTAAAAAATCAACCTCTCGAATCAACCGATGGGTTGATTTCTTTAATTTTGTTTACGGTATATATTCTGATGGAGAAAGGGGTAAACCCCTACTCGATCAAAGTGGCGGATATAGCCGGAGAAGCGGATATAGGAAAGGGTACCTTATATGATTATTTCTCCTCCAAGGAGGAAGCTATATCCCATGCCATCTTGTACAATGTTAAAAATGGGATAGACGACATATTTTTAAAGGTGAGAAACCGACGTGGGTTCAAGGAGAAATTTTATGAGATACTGCATATAATTGCTGAACGGTTGGAGAGCAATATATCGATTTTCAGAATCATGCTCTCCGCGGGAGGGATACAGGAATTTTACGGGTACCTTTCAGAATACAAGGGCGAGCTGTCGGCCCACTTCTCCGAGATCCATGAGATTTATGATCATCTGATGGAATGTGGGATCAAGGAGGGGGCTATTCGGGAGGCAGAGGATGCCTATTACCGGGATATGGCCATCACCGGCGCCATCCTTGGATTTTCCCAATATTTAGGGCAGAGGCATTTCAGATCTACGATTAGTGTTGAGGAGGCCATGGCTGCTGCCTACAGAATTTTGCTGAAGGCCCTGAATTAATTGCTCTGGGTTACCGGTTACCGGGTGGTGGCCAACAATAGAAC
>CAYXBB010000032.1:0-20734 GCA_964463285.1 uncultured Syntrophomonadaceae bacterium
CAAAACAGGCTGCGGGGGCTTTCATTGGTTACCTGACCGGACTTGTTCTTAAGTTGGCAACCGCTGGGTTGATTATCTTCTTTTTTGTCAGAACGCTAATTGCCTAAAAAAACAACCTCCCATATTTCACTATAAAAACCGGTTGCAAGTTGTTTTCAAAGGGCTTATCTTTAACATAGAACTAAAAAGATCGCTTCGTGGAGAGGACATTAAAATGAAAAGCAACCACACTTCACCTCTAGTCATTGCCCTTCTGGTTATCCTTCAGGTGGTTTCAATTTTTAAAATCGGCAATCTGCAGAAGCAGTTGGAGAGCGCCAATATGGAAATAAGCAACATGGGGGCCTATTTGCGAAATGAGATAAACGATATTTATGCCAATGTAGAGGCGATGTTGGCGAAGCAGGCGAGCCCCATTGTAAGCGCTTCTGTGGATATTGGGGAACTAAACCGGGAGGAATTGACCGTCGCGGTTACCTACAAGATCATCCCGAAGGAAGTTAGCGAGCACACTCTGGTCAGCCTGGACCTTGACGGCGAGCTTCTTCCCCTGAAGAAAAACGGCACCACTTTTACCGTCGTGCGATCTGACAGTGTTTTTGGCCGGACCTCGGAGCCCAAGATCATAATCGATGAGGGGGAGGTAAAAAAAACGGTGCGGGACGAGCGGATCGATTTTGGAGGTAAGGAGAGTATTTTCCCGATCATCTATCCTTTGCTGGCCGGTGAGAGCAAGTTTGACGGCAAAACCTACGAAAGAAAAGGCATTTTACATGCCGATTCCAAAGAAAATCCCTCGGGAATAAAATTCGTAAAATATCGGCTAGTAATCGAGGTTGCTGATCGGATTGTATCCGATCAGCTCATACCGGTTGAGCAACTCTCCCCGGGCTATGAGCTGGATGAAAAGACCCCTATCCGCGAGGGGGAGACCTACCAAATGTTACTGATCGCCACCGATAGTGTGGGTCTGGAGCACCATTATATACTTGAATACCGGGCTGCCGGTTCAGATTACCGGAAAGAAGAAGAGAGGTGCTCGGGGTACTATGGGGAAAAAATTTACTTCGCTCAGGGAGAGCTGCTTTGGGCGGAGGACGATTTTTAAAGGGGCAGTCATGAACCATCCAAGTAATATAATGAAAATAGGGTTTTGGGAGGCTAAAGGTGAAAATTTATCGAACTTGGTATGATTATGTAACCGAAGCTGGTTGCCTGCTGCTTTTGATCGGCACCTCGATCTATCTGGCGGTTGTCTGGGGAGATATTCCCAGCGAAATATCAGGTCATTACAACGCCTTTGGTCAGATAGACAAATACTCCGGGAAAGGTTCCCTGATCCCTTTACTGCTTGTTGTCTGGATCATCTATCTGGGAATGTCGGTGATTGAAAAGTTCCCCCAGGTCTGGAACACGGGGATAGCGGTAACCGCAGAAAACAAAAATCGGATCTATCGGATCTTAAAAGATATGTTGAAGACAATGAAATTTCTTGTGGTTGCTGTTTTTACATACCTAATATTCAATTCTATTTTCGTCCTGCCCTTATCTCCTTGGTTTCTGCCGGTATCCTTGGTTTTGATTTTTGGTTCCCTAACATTTTTTATTATCAAATTGTTCATAAACCGGTAACAGCTGGCCGTTGGAGCCCCTTGTAAAAAACAACCGCGTCAAACCTTCATTGTTTGTTAAAGACTTACTGCCGTTTATCTCCAACGGTATTTATAAATGATTTTTTACATCCTACCCTATTTAAACGGGATAAAGCAGGCTGTACCCGTGCACAGGCTGAAAATAGCGGGCGGTAAAAACTAAAAGGAAAAGGGAATGGGCCAAGAATAGGATCAACCGGAGGTGGCTGTCTGTAGCATGTCGCTTACTGCTATTTTTTTATTCATATCCGAGACAAACTCCTAATTGTTGATACAATTATTATGACCTATATACAAATATAAACTCAATCCAGAGGAAGGCTAACCTATCCGTTTTTCGGTGAAAAGGTGGGAGGTTAATGAGCAAAAGAAAGTGCAAAAAAATTAAACTGTTTCGTGCGGTTATAATTGGATTTGCCCTACTTGTAGGGAGCGTTTTTATGGTTAGCAATAATGTATTGCAGATTACATCCTATCAGCTTGAATATTATAATTTGCCGGCAGCCTTCGATGGTTTTAAAATTATTCACCTTTCGGATTTACATAGCAAACAGTTTGGAAAAGGAAATCGGAAATTAATTAAATTGATCGAGAAAAAATCCCCTCATATTGTTGTTATGACCGGCGATATGGTCAACTCCGGGGACGATAACTTTGATATTTTTTACTCTACGGCGGAACAGATAGCAAACCGGTTTGAAACATATTATATTGTGGGCAATCACGAGCAAAATCTGAGCGAGGATAAACTGCATACCCTTTATAGTACCTTGGACCATCTAGGTGTGCATGTTTTGGATAACGATAGGAAAACAATTCAGAGGGGGGAGGACTGGGTAGAAATTTACGGACTTTGGTTTAACTTGCGCTACTATAGCAATCGGACCAATGAATATGTCAAACAACATCCGGACGAATATTATTTTAATATCGAAAAGATGGAGCAGGTTATTGGTTCGAAGGAAAGTTCCAATTTTAGCATTCTTTTAACCCATAATCCCGCTTATTTTGACACCTATGCGGAGTGGGGGGCTGATCTGACACTGAGTGGACATATCCATGGGGGGGTGCTGCGTCTACCTTTTCTGGGCGGTGTTTTCTCACCGGAGAGAACCTGGTTTCCCCCATTTGATTGGGGAGAATTTGGGATTGACAACAGACGTATGATTGTTAGCCGGGGGCTTGGGAATGGCAGCGAGGGGATACGTTTCTTAAACTGCCCGGAGGTTGCCCTGATTACCTTGTCAGCAAAATAATCAGCATTGCTTTTGTAAAAAGAACATTACGGTGATCATGCAAATTGAAAACTATCTGATGGGCGGATATACCTGGGGGAGAAGATGGGTAATCTTCAAATCGGTCAGGTGATCTGCATCCCAACTTAGGGTAGGAGAAACAATAATTTCCGGTAAAGGGGATCATTTTGTAACATTACAACCATAAAAATGATCGGCTGGGGCGGGCCTTCCTAATAAGAGGAGACCCGCCATTTTATTCTTTGCTTGGCTGTGCTTACCAATCCCAGTTACGGTTTGTTTCCGATGCTTCCCATGAGCTACGCACCCCGATCGACGTTATCCAGGGTTATGTTAATCTTCTTGATCGCTGGGGTAAGAAAGATGAGAACACCCTACAGGAATCAATTGATGCGATCAAAAGCGAGACGGAAGGTATGAAGGAGCTGGTAGAACAGCTGCTTTTTCTGGCCCGTGGCGATAATCAAACCCTGCAGCTTCATCAGGAGAACTTTGATTCCTGTAATCTAATTGAAGAAACCGTGGGGGAGGCGAAAATGATCAATCCCCACCAAAATTTCGAACTTGATTTTACACAGCCGGCATATATTAGTGCCGATAAGCAGCTTTTTAAACAGGTCGCCAGGATTCTTATTGACAACAGTATTAAATATGGAAAAAATACTGATTAGGGCCTTTACCAAGGAGGGCGCGGTGCGGATCAGCATTAAGGATCATGGGATTGGGATTGCTGCTGCAGAGCTGCCAAATATTTTTGAGCGGTTTTACCGTTCCGATGAGTCCCGGGCAAGAAAAACCGGCGGTTCCGGGCTGGGCCTCTCTATTGCTCGCTGGATCGTGGAGCGGCATGGGGGTTATTTCGAAGTTTTAAGCCGGCTGGGAATTGGGACACGCCTAACAGTTGTGTTCCCTGCTGCTCAGAAGTCGCCATCCTCTGACTCACTATGATTCCAGTATTCATTAAGTGGGTTTTTTATGTCTCACCATATAACCGAAACAACCTTTAAAAGGGATAGCCCGCGCTTTGAAACAAATCTAATCCCGGGGATCTACTTCTCATTGGTCTGGTGAGCTCAATGCAGCCCTGTTGGCGCTGGAGGAAAAAAAGGAAATTTTATACTCGTTGTTTTGCCGGTCTTGTACTGGCCAAAATTTTTACTGCTTTTTTTTTGTAACTGCTGAATTTTTCCCGGGAGGCTGGATTTTGCTCAAAGAACTTAAGTAAAATTTCCAGATTTGTCACCGTGGAGGGGCTGAGGGAATGCTCAACCAGTTCTGTTTCCATCAGCAGATTGGTGCTGCCGATTAATTTTAAAAAAGTTTCCACCGTATTGTGCCGCCTTAATAGATACTTTCCGGTTTTCCGACCGCTCTCCGTCAACTGGATGATCTCGTACCGGTCACGTTTCAGATAGTCCAGCTCCGACAACTTGGCGATCATTTTAGAAGCGGAAGACGGCCTAACATTTAATAGTTTGGAGAGCTCTCCCACGCGGGCATACCCATCACGCAAGCAAAGCCGGTAGGTCATCTCCAAATAGTCTTCCAGAGCCGGGGTCAACCGGCTTTCCGGCAGGTTTGCCAGCCGATATCCCCGCACTGTCCTGAAGCCTGAGCTCACCTGGTCGCCCATAAGATCAAACCTTTATAATGTGTTTTCATGATTTTGTTTCAATATATTCGTAGCACATTAGGTTTAGAAACCATATATTAGCTGAGGGAAAATTATTTTCCCTCAGCTAAATTATTTTAGGGAGATGTTTGAATGAACAATCAGTGCATTCCCTTGAACTATCTTCCGATAGGGGGGAAAGCAAGTGTGGCCGCCCTTAATTCCGATGGGATAACCAGAAGACGCCTGCTGGACCTGGGCTTTATTGCCGGCGCGGCCATCGAGGCTTTGTACAAAAACCCCGCCGGCAATCCGGTGGCCTATCTGATTAGAGGTGCGGTCATTGCGCTGCGCTCCGATACATCCGAGAAAATCATGGTGTCGACCCGGGAGGAATAAGAGATGGAATTACTGGGGAAAACGGTTTCCGGGGGAATTCGCGGCTTCAAACTACATACCGGGGAAAAAAGCGACCGGGGCAGCGTGATCGCCCTTGCCGGCAACCCGAATGTTGGCAAAAGCACGGTTTTTAACAGCCTGACCGGTCTAAATCAGCACACCGGCAATTGGCCGGGTAAAACTGTGACCACTGCCGAAGGGAGATACCGCTACAAAGATAAAAACTACATCCTGGTGGACCTGCCGGGGACCTATTCCCTGATGGCAAATTCGGCGGAGGAAGAGATTGCGCGCGATTTTATTTGTTCCGGCGAAGCAGAGGCGGTCGTGGTTGTGGCCGATGCCACCTGCCTGGAAAGAAACCTCAACCTGGTGCTGCAGACGATGGAGATCACCGCCAAGGTTGTTTTATGTGTAAACTTGATCGATGAAGCGGAAAAGAAGAAAATTCGAGTCGATTTAGATTTACTGGCAGCTAGGCTGGGTATTCCGGTGGTGGGGACCAATGCCCGTAACGGGAAAGGGCTCACTGCCCTGAAGGAGGCGGTGCGCGCCCTCGTGGCGGGGTCCTTAAATGATAAACCCCTGCGGCTCACCTACCATGACGAAATCGAGAAGGTCGTTGCCCTGGTGGGCTCGAAGGTAAAAGAATGGTTTGTCGGTCCGGCCAACAGCCGCTGGATCGCCCTCCGGCTGCTGGAGGACCATGAAAATTTGACTTTTCCTTTAGAGATCGTTCCCGGCTGCACCCGGATGCAAACCGGTATTATTCAGCAGAAGGTGATGGAAGCAAAAAAACAATTGCAGGAGGCCGGTATGGGGCCGGAGCAAATAAGAGATCAGATTGTAACAAAAATTTTCAAAACCTGTGAAACCATCTGCCAAGAGGTGATCCGATATGATAACAAAAGATATGCTGAGTGGGATCGAAGGGTGGATCGAATTATCACCTCCCGGCTGACTGGCGTTCCCATCATGATTCTTATTCTGTCCATTGTATTCTGGATTACCATTAGCGGGGCGAACTATCCCTCGGAGTTGATTGCCAGGGGATTGTTCCGGGTGGAAGCTCAATTGGCGCATCTGTTTAAAACATTTTCGGCGCCCCCATGGCTCTTGGGCCTTTTGGTGGAAGGGGTTTTTAAAACTTTGGCCTGGGTTGTTTCTGTTATGCTGCCGCCCATGGCCATATTTTTCCCTCTTTTTACCCTGCTTGAAGACTCGGGCCTGCTGCCCCGGATTGCCTTCAACCTGGATAATTTTTTCCGGAAGGCCTGCGCCCACGGCAAACAAGCGCTGACCATGTGCATGGGTTTCGGCTGCAACGCTGCCGGGATTATCGGCTGCCGCATTATTGATTCGTCGCGAGAACGCCTGATTGCCACGATTACCAATAATTTTGTCCCCTGTAACGGCCGTTTTCCCATCCTGATTGCCATCATCACCATGTTTTTTGCCGGAAGGGCGGGAAGGGCATTTCAGTCGCTCCTTTCCACGTTCCTGCTGACAGGGATCATCGTTCTTGGTGTCGTGGCGACTGTCCTTATCTCAAAACTGCTCTCAAGAACAATTCTAAAGGGCCTGCCTTCCTCCTTTAACCTGGAGCTTCCTCCCTACCGACGGCCTCAAATCGGCCGGGTGCTGGTACGCTCTATTTTTGATCGTACCCTGTTTGTCCTTGGCCGGGCCGTGATCGTTGCCGCCCCGGCCGGGCTCGTGATCTGGATTCTTTCCAACACGGCAGTCGGCAACCTCAGTCTGCTGGCCCATTGTGCCCGGTTCCTTGATCCATTTTCTAAATTGTTGGGTATGGATGGTTTTATCATGATGGCCTTTATACTGGGCTTTCCAGCCAACGAAATTGTGATCCCGATCATTATTATGAGTTACCTGTCTATGGGAACGCTGATTGACCTGGAAAACCTTTCCGAATTGCACCGGTTGTTTGTAAATAACGGCTGGAGCTGGCTCACCGCGGTCTGTGTTATGATGTTTTCTCTGATGCATTGGCCCTGCGGTACAACTTGTTTGACAATTTACCAGGAGACCCGTAGTCTGAAATGGACTTTTTTCTCCTTTGCCGTGCCGACGGTAACCGGAATTATCGTTTGCCTGGTTATCGCCAACGCAGTCCGTTTACTGGGTCTCGCCCCCTGACCAACCAGGGGGAGCTGCTATGGGGAGGGGTGGGGGTGACTCGCCGCAGGTAGGAATAATCAAGGAGCAAACCTGTACTACGAAGAAAAAGGAAAAGCGATTATTTTTCTGCACGGCTTCAGCTGGGATATGCACCAATGGAGAAGGCAGGGCATATGCCGGCCGGCTGTCCGGAGCAACCGTTGAATAATATTCCGGTGGTGTTTAATCCAGGATTGCAGGAATTTGGCAATAAGACTCGAATTATCAACAAGGGATGTCACTGGCATCCCTTGTTTAGATTTTTTCAATGGTCTACGAAAAGATAAGAAAGCAAGCAAGGTGAACCATAATTGGCTGAAACCGTTGGGATACCACAGGCTTTATCATTTTATTCGTACTATCCCTTGTGGAAGCATTTTTTTGAGAACCTGGGTGTAAAAGTGGTGTTGTCCAGGCCCACCAATCGAGAGATCTTGGAATGGGGGATTAAAAATACCGTAACTGACGCCTGCATCCCCATTAAAACATTTCACGGGCATATTATAGATTTAAAAGACCGGGTGGATTATCTGTTTGTACCCAGGCTGGTCAGTGCAGATGGCTTAACTACCTTTTGTCCCAAATTTTTAGGCTTGCCGGATATGGTTCGCTTCTCTGGGGAAAAATTTCCAAAAATCATTGATACTCCCCTCAGGGCCACCAGGCTTGGGAGCGGAATATTTACTTTTTTAACCGGGGTTGCCCGCCAATTGGGGATAAATTCGATCAGTAAACAGATAGTAGCAGCCTCCCGGGCCTGCCGAATTCAGAAAACTTACCAGAAACTTCTGCTTACTGGCCTACATCCGCTGACAGTATTAGAATTTCTGGAGAAAGGCCCAACATCTTTTTGGGTTTCCCGGGGTCCGGATAAGAAGATCACTCCACTCGCCGGATCTGCTGTTCATGGCGGGGCTGGGGGACCTGAATTGCTAAAAGTGGCTTTGCTTGGTTATCCCTATATGCTCTATGATCCTTTTCTTAGTTCCAATCTGTACGAGAAGCTAAAGGATATGGGGGTAGATCCGATCACTCCTGAGCAGATAACCTTCGCACAGATGTACCGTGCCTCCAAGATGATGCCTCAGAATTTTTTCTGGCATTACAGCAATCGGGTTAGCTGGAGTGGCCTCCACATATTGGGAAACCCGGGATCTGTGGAGGGGATAATTCATGTAACGGCTTTTGCCTGCGGCCCTGATGCGATGGTCGATAAATTTATAGAATTGCAGGCCAAACAGGCGCGGGTGCCTTTTCTGACTTTAACCATCGATGAGCATACCGGTGAAGGCGGGATGCAAACGCGCTTAGAGGCTTTTGTAGACATGTTGCGGGTCAGGCGGGAAAACGGGTAAAGGAGGTGCTGTTAGTGGATGGCTACCTAGGTATAGACGTAGGATCGGTTAGTACCAGCTTGGTATTAATGAATGAGCAAACAGAGATTATAGTGTCTTTATATCTTCGCACCCGGGGGCAGCCTATTCAGGTGGTCCAGGAAGGATTAAAAGAGATCAGTCTTAAAATGCCCTCCGCGGTAAATATTCGAGGAGTAGGCACCACCGGTAGTGCCCGCTATCTGACCGGGGTAGTGGTAGGGGCGGATGTGGTTAAAAACGAGATCACCGCTCATGCGGTGGCGGCAAACCTGGTTGTGCCCGGGGTACAGACCGTGTTGGAATTGGGTGGACAGGACTCAAAAATAATAATCTTAAGACATGGGGTGGTTACCGATTTCGCCATGAATACAGTCTGTGCTGCCGGTACAGGCTCTTTCCTGGATCATCAGGCAGCCAGACTTAGTATACCGATTGAGGACTTTGGCGAACTGGCTCTGCGCAGTAAACACCCGGTTCATATTGCCGGACGCTGTTCGGTATTTGCCGAGTCGGATATGGTGCACAAGCAGCAAGTGGGTTATTCAACGGAGGATATCATTGCCGGGCTTTGTGATGCTCTTGTTCGAAACTATTTGAACAATGTAGGCAAGGGCAAGGATATTCAGGCGCCGGTGGTTTTCCAGGGAGGAGTAGCCGCGAATGTAGGGATCAAGGCCGCCTTTGAAAAAGCCCTGCAACAAGAAGTCATTGTGCCTTCCCAATTTGATGTTATGGGAGCGTTGGGAGCAGCGTTGCTTTCCCGATCGGCGGTAAAAAGAAAACAAACCACCAGCTTTCGGGGATTCGAATTAAGCGATTTCAGCTATGAAACCAGCAGTTTTGAATGCCGGGGCTGTCCGAATATTTGTGAGATAGTTAATATATACATGGATGGGGAGCTGCTGGCTCGTTGGGGAAGCCGTTGCGGAAAATGGGATAGCTTAACCGAGGTTGCGCCCTATCAACTGCAACCGACAGATACTGCAAATACCTTGGTTGGAAAATCTTGAGGAGTGGAAAATGAACCCCGAGCAAATTTTAGGTGCCTTGATCCGGATCAATACGGTCAATCCCCGGGCAGGGAACCGGGAGGCGGCAGTTAAAAATGAAAATTAGCTATCCCCATATGGGCACATTTACCTTGGTAGCCAAGCAGTTGGTGGAAGATCTGGGACAAGAATCAATTACTCCAAACCGCCCAACCCGACAGACTCTGGCCTTGGGGGCCAGATATTCTCCGGAGTTTGCTTGTATCCCTTTTAAAATCTGTCTGGGCACCTATCTGGAAGGCCTGGCCAGGGGCGCCGATACTATCATCAGCGGGGGCGGTTACGGTCCTTGCCGGGCGGGCTTTTACGGAGAGATCCACCGCCATATTTTAAAGGACCTGGGATATAACCCACAGGTTATTTTTCTATGGCCTCCTCTCAAGAAACCCGTTGATTTTATTAAAAAAGTGAAGGTTTTCAAGGGCCCCAGTTCCTGGTGGGATCTGGTGAAGGTGCTGAGAAAATGTTGGGCCAAGCTATCTGCCCTGGACGAGCTGGAACTGGCGACCCAAGATATTCGCCCCCGGGAACTGATTAAAGGCGATACCTCCAAGGCCTTTAAGGAAGGGATTTCTTATCTGGACAGTGCCAGGACTTTGCCACAGATTGCCGAAGCCCGGACGGCGGCTTTGCAACGACTTAATAAGGTTTCCAGGAATGAGCAGGCGGATCCCCTGAGGGTGGGTATTATCGGGGAAATATATGTTCAGCTTGAACCGTTTGCCAACTTTTACGTGGAAGAAACTCTGGGCCATATGGGAACTGCAGTCCGGCGCAGTATCTATTTGACCAGCTATACCAGGCATGATGTTTTATCTACCAGGGGCGATATGCGCAGCCAGAAATTGGCCGAACCTTACCTGCCACTTAGAATTGGAGGTCATGGTCAAAATAGTGTGGGTGATGTCATCCGTTATTCTCGTTTGGGATATGATGGTGTGGTGCAGTTGGCTCCCTTCTCCTGTATTCCGGAAATAGTGGCTAAAAGTTTGATGCCCTATTTAAGCAAACAGTACGGTATTCCGGTGCTGACCCTGTTTATTGATGAACAAACTGGCCAGACCGGTGTTCAGACCAGACTGGAGGCATTTGTAGATTTGATGGAGCAAAGACGTGAGCAAAGGAGAACCGGAGCTGAAACAGTTATGTAAACTAGGGGGTAGCAACCTGTAAACCCGGAAGCCCTGAGTAATGTCCATTTGGCTCATTTAAGCCAGATAGAGGGTATTATCTGACAATGTCGAATTTTAACCCCATGAAGGAGGGGTTAAATTGTCCGTGAAGCTTGGGCGAAGAATAAGGGCCCTTCGCAGGTTAAAAAGAATAACTCAACAAGAACTGGCAAAAAAGGTGCATATTTCAGCGACCATGCTAAGTAATATAGAGCGAGGAAGCCGGATACCCCAGCCTCGGCTACTGAAGCATATTGCCTCCAAGCTGGATGTTCCCGGGAACGAGCTGTTTGCAGCGGCAACCAGCGGGGACAATAAACCTAGAAAACATTAACTAAGGTGACGGTAATTGAACATAGGCCCGGTTAAGGTAAGTCCGGCTTTGGCATTGGCCCCCATGGCCGGGATCACAAATCACCCTTTCCGCTTGCTGGCCAAAGAACAGGGTTGTGGTTTGGTTTATTCTGAAATGATCAGCTCCCGGGGGCTGGTCCGGAACAAGGGTGATCGTTATCTCTCACTGATATACTATACGGATCGGGAAAGACCAGTTGCTTTCCAGTTGTTTGGTTCTGAACCGGAAATAATGGCTGAAGCGGCCTGTAAGCTGGAATCCATGGGAGCGGACATAATAGATCTTAATTTTAGTTGCCCAGCGCCCAAGGTAATCTGTCGGGGACAGGGCGGAGCGCTGATGAAAAACCTACGCCTTTGCGTCAGAATTATGGAAACGGTGGTGGGGGCGGTCAAATGCCCGGTTACTATAAAGATGCGTAAAGGTTGGGACGATTGCTCTGTAAATGCGCGGAGGTTGGCGATGCTGGCGGTGGAAACGGGGATAAAAGCGGTAGCGGTTCACGGGCGGACTGTCCTGCAAGGCTTTAGGGGACAAGCTGACTGGGATATCATCAGGGGGATTAAGCAGGCTGTGCCAACCGGTTTTACCGTGATCGGTAATGGGGACATTAAGCACCCGACGGATGTGGATATTCGGTTACAGCAAAGCGGGTGTGACGGGGTAATGATCGGGCGGGCTGCTCAAGGAAATCCCTGGATATTCAAGCAGGTAAATTGCTGGCGGGAAACTGGGAGGCTTCTGCCTGAACCCGGGGAAAACGAAATAAAGGAAACGGTTATCCGGCACCTGGATCTATTATGCCGGTTAAAAGGCGAACGGACAGCTGTGCTGGAAATGCGACGCCTGGCAGCTTATTATATAAAGGGATTTCGGGGGGCATCCAGGATCCGCCGGCAGTTAACAGCGGCTACCGACAGATTGCAGATGGTTACTATAATAAGTGATTTTGTATCCGAAAACGACCATATTACCGCAACTTCAGAGGAGGTGGATTAAGTGTGCCAGTCAAGTGTTTATTTTGTTAAGGAGGATGGCCGGGAAGAGTTGATCATGGAAGATGTAAACATCATCAAGCCTGAAGGAGATCAGATTTTGATGGTGGGTCTGCTGGGAGAAAAAAAACAGATTTCAGCCCGGATCAAAGAATTACAGCTGGTGGATCACCGGATTATCCTGGAAAAGATAGATTGACGATAGGATAGGAGTTCACGTTAACCTGATTGATAGATCACCGGATCGTTTAACCTTGCTATTTTCCGAAACTGATGACCGCACAAAACAGGAGGCAGAAAACTGCCTCTTCCTTTTATTTATTTTGGGTTGTGTCGAACCAGAACGTATGTTAAAATAACCACGATCACAACTCTGTGCACAAAGGAGAAACCTGTGGAATTTGAGCAGACCATCCGGATTGGCGACAAGATAATTAGCATTGATAGGGCAGTACGTGTGCTTAAACAAACTTTGCGTTTGCGCTCCCAGGGTCTTTCCCAGCAGGAGGTTGCCCGCCGCCTTTTCCTGGATCGCAGTTTTATCTCTCGCCTGGAAGCGATTGGTGAAATTCGCAAGGGAAGGCGAATAGCAATAATCGGTTTCCCTATTGAGAACAAACAGGAATTAATAGATATTTGTCGGGAGCGGGGCCTGGATTTTACTTATATTTTAAACAATCAGGAGAGGTGGGCACTGGTGGGTCGTGAGAAAGCCTTGGATTTTTTTAACCGGGTGATGGAAATTATCTCTACCCTCAAGGGATATGACACTTTGATCCTGCTTACCTCGGAACGGTGGCACAAGTTGGCGGAAGCATTGCTAGATTTACAGATAATATTTATAAACTTGGGTTCTACCCCGATGAAAGATGACTGTTGGGTGGATCCGTTATTATTTAAACAAACGCTGCAGGATATAGTTTGTTGATCAGCTAAGGGGGTGGATCGTTGAAACGGGTTGTTGGAATCAGTTTGGGATCCTCAGAGCGGGATCATTCGGTTACCATAAATTTAATGGGCACTGAATGCCGGGTGGAGCGTATCGGAACTGATGGGGATATGGAAAAAATGATCACCATTATAAAAGAGTTGGATGGGAAAGCAGATGCCTTTGGATTGGGAGGTATAGATCGTTATATATATGCAGTAGACTCCCGCTATGAATTTCGTGATGCCCGGAGAATAGTCCAGGCTGCACAAAAAACCCCCATTGTTGATGGCTCAGGTTTAAAGAATACTCTGGAACGTCGGGTGATAGAGTATTTAGCGGAACATACAAAGTTGTTCCAGGAACCGAAGAAGGCTTTAATCATATGTGCCATGGATCGACTGGGGCTGGCGCAAGCCCTGGAAAAAGCCGGCTGCACGATGACCTACGGTGATGTTCTGTTTGTGTTAAACCTGCCTTTTCCCCTGGTGTCGTTAAAGGCCCTGGCAATATGGGCCCGGTTGCTGATGCCACTGATCAGCCGTTTACCCTTTAAACTGGTATATCCTACCGGGGAAAGACAGAAGGGCAGCCGGCCCCGCCACGTTCGTTATTTTATGGAAAATGATATTATTGCCGGCGATTTCCATTTTATTCGGCGTTATGCTCCTCCTGTATTGCCGGGCAAGATTATTATTACCAACACCGTAACCCCGGCGGACATAGAGGATTTACGGAAGAGAAAGATAAAAACGCTGATTACCACTACCCCTGAGATGGAAGGACGTTCATTTGGCACAAATATTATGGAGGCACTGATGGTTTGCCTTTCCGGCCGGAACACTGAGCTCACCGAAGGGGAATACAACCAGATGTTATTAGATCTAAACCTTACCCCCAGGATCATTTACTTTTAAACCGTGGACCAAGAAGCCGGAAGGAGAAATATTGATGGAACACAAGTTTGGTTTTATTGTTCACCCTTTATCGTTGGATGATGCCCGCCGGAACTTGCATTTTTTGAAAGGATGGCCCCCGGGGTTGGCTGATCGGGCGTTGCGCTGGGTTCCCCCGTTCAAGGTATCGGAAATAACCGGAATTGAATCCGGTTATGGTAAGACTTCGGGATACTTTATATCTACCAATTTAACCTCCCGGCAAATGCTGAAACTTCCCCAGCAGTATGTGTTGCAAAAAATTATTAAATCAGGACGGTTGGCAGAGCGGCTGGGAGCCGACATTATTGGTTTGGGAGCCATGACTGCAGTGGTGGGAGATGGCGGCATTACTGTGGCCCGTCATTTGCAGACAGCGGTTACTACCGGCAATAGCTATACGGTGGCCGCTGCCCTGGAAGCCACCAAAAAAGCATCTGAATTAATGGGGATCGATATAAATAGCGCGGAAGTGATGGTTCTTGGCGCTACTGGATCTATAGGCAGCGCCTGCGCCCAAATATTTGCCAGAGAAGGGGCAAGTTATCTTACCCTGGTGGCCAGGGATCAGCAGCGCCTGGAAAACCTGGCGCTTAAAATATTATATGATACGGGGATCTCTTGCAAGGTTACCAGTGAATTGAAAAAGGCTGTCCGCAGAGCGAAAATAATCGTAGCCGTGAGCAGCTCGGCAGAGGCACTGGTTGAACCTGAAGATTTACAGCCCGGGGCGGTAGTCTGTGATGTGGCTCGACCCCGGGATATTTCCGGTAGGGTGACCGGCTGCCGTGATGATGTGCTGGTTATTGAGGGAGGGGTGATCGAGGTGCCGGGAGATGTTAATTTTAACTTTAATTTTGGATTCCCCCCCCGTCTGGCCTATGCTTGTATGGCGGAAACCATGATCTTGGCCCTGGAAAACCGGTTTGAGAATTTTTCTTTGGGACGCGAGCTCCGCCTGGATAAAGTTTTAGAGATTCGGCAGTTGGCTCAAAAACACGGCTTCAAACTGGCTGGATTTCGCAATTATGAACGCCTTTTAACCGGCGAACAGATTGCCCAAATTAAAAAGAACTCACTCCTAAAAATAAAGGAACAAAAAAACGGTTAGGAAGAAAAACCTGATCTTTATCGTCCCCAGAGAAACTCTCCGGGAAAATAAACGCGATTTATTTAAACAAATATGGTTATTGCTATTTTTTATATTGATATTTATAAATGTAAGGCGGCTTTTTCTTGACAACCTAGTTAGGGATTAATATAATTTAGTAACAAAAATATTTCAGAGGTGTTAAAAACCAGTAAAGAAAGGCATAGTTCGGGCGGAAAGTGTCAAGCAGGCTTGGCACTATCTTTATGATGACCTTAATTTGTTTTTAAACAAGGTCTAACATTATTAGTGATTTGTTGAATAAATATAGTCAAGTATCATGCTGAAAAAAAGGAGCATAAGTCATGTCGAGCAGCGAGATCCTGTTAACCAAGGATGGCCTGGAAAAACTTGAAAAGGAACTAAGTTTTTTGAAATCCGTTAAACGAAAACAGATTGCCTCCCGAATAAAAGAAGCAATTTCTTATGGGGACATTACCGAAAACTCCGAGTATGAAAATGCTAAAAACGAACAGGCCTTTGTAGAAGGCAGGATAGTTACTTTGGAAAAGATACTCCGTCATGCCCGTATTCTGGATAAAAGTAACAATGATAATCGTTATGTGGCTTTGGGTTCTACGGTTAGACTTAAGGATTTGGATGCTGACCAGGATTATATTTATACTATTGTAGGAACAGCTGAAGCAGATCCCAGAGCGAATAAAATATCCAATGAGTCTCCGGTAGGGAAGTCAATTCTTGGTTTGGAGGTAGGACAGGAAGTTCAGGTGAATGTACCGGGGGGGGTTTTTAAATATAAAGTATTAGAAATTAGTTAACACTATTTTAGGGGGATCTTTTTTTATGCAAGAAAATTGGAATGAACTGCTGCGTATCAGGCACCAGAAGATGAACGAACTGAACCGGCAAGGTATTGATCTGTTTGGAGAAAAATATAACACAAGCCATTATTCAAAAGATATCATTGACGGATTTGATGATTTGGTTGGCCGGCAAGTTTCAATTGCCGGCCGATTGGTTAGCAAACGGGTTCATGGCAAAGCCAGTTTTGCCAACTTACAGGATCAGCAAGGTCAGATTCAGATATATCTTCGCCAGGATCAATTAGGGGAAAAAGGGTACCGGCTATTTGAGCTGGTGGATATTGGTGATTTTATAGGAGTAAAGGGGAATGTTTTCCGTACCCGCCGGGGAGAGGTTACCGTTGAGGTTCAAAAATATCGCTTGTTGACCAAAGCTCTTCGGCCTCTTCCTGAAAAATGGCACGGGCTCAAAGATGTTGATCTCCGCTATCGCCAGCGCTACCTGGATTTGATTGTAAACCCCAGATCCAGGCAAACCTTTGTCCTTCGCAGCCGGATAATTCAGGCCATAAGAGATTTTTTAAACAAACAAGATTTCCTGGAAGTAGAGACCCCGATAATGTCTCCGGTGGTGGGAGGGGCCGCTGCCCGCCCATTTGTTACTTATCACAACACCCTGGGTATTAACTTGTATTTAAGGATTGCTACCGAACTCCACTTAAAACGATTGCTGGTGGGAGGATTGGACAAGGTATATGAGATCGGTCGCATTTTCCGTAATGAGGGAATATCTACCATTCATAATCCTGAGTTTACTACGGTGGAGCTTTATCAAAGTTATGCCGATTATGAGGACATGATGGTTATAACTGAAAATATGATCCACCAGGTTGCCCTGAAGGTACTTGGGACAAGTACAGTTATCTGCCAGGGAGAGGAGTTTGATTTTACCCCGCCCTGGCCCCGGATGACTATGGTGGAGGCGGTTTATAAATACACCGGAATCGATTTTATGGTTCTGCGAAATGATCAGGCCGCCCGTAAAACGGCCCGCGATCTGGGAGTAGAACTGGAGGGCGAGCCCCTATGGGGAGATGTGCTTTCCATTATTTTTGAGCATTTTTGTGAAGAGAAACTCCGTCAGCCAATATTTATCAAGGAGTATCCCATCGAGATATCGCCTCTGGCTAAGAAGACAAAATCCGATCCCCGGTTTACCTACCGCTTTGAAGCTTTTCTTGGAGGCAAAGAGATTGCCAATGCCTTTACCGAACTGAACGATCCTTTTGATCAGAGGGAGAGATTTGTCCAGCAGCTGGCCAGGCGGGAAGCAGGAGATGAAGAAGCTCACATGATGGATGAAGATTTCCTGCTGGCTTTGGAACATGGTATGCCCCCGGCAGGAGGCTTGGGCATCGGAATTGATAGATTGGTGATGGTCTTAACCGATTCCCCCTCGATTAGGGATGTAATCTTATTCCCCACCATGAAACCGCTATCAGGGGTTGAAGGAGATGAACGGGAAGGGATGCAGGAGGTGGAGACGGGGGGTGAAGAGGCGGGAGAGAGGAGCCGGGAAACGAAAGAAGAAAAACAGGATAAGGCATAATCAGTTTCGCAAATTATAAAACGTTCCCAAAGTTGCAGAGACAAAACCTGCCAAGGGAGAGCCGCGGATCCACGTCCAAGGAGCCGCTATATTTATCTGGATGGAATCTATCTAAAGCGCAACTGGGATTCTATAATACCATTTAGTTATGTGGGCCGGCAAGCAAGAATGAGCATATCGGCGCATTACATATTTACAGTTGGGTTTATGAAAATTGCTACTTGACCATCCCGATGGAGTTGTGAATTAGCTAACAGGCTATCTGCTATGGATGAACTAAATCGGGCCTCCGTGATTAGCCAAACTATTTCTTTCTCGGGTTGCAGCTCTATATTTATAATAGGTAACAAAACCTTTTGATTACCGTCCACACCTCTGCCTCGTACGATGGTGGCCCCCATCGCACCTGCTTGACGAGCAACGTCGACGACCTTTTCAGCAAAGTTCTTGTTTACAATTGCAATAACACAGTCATGTGGCATGCCATCCTGTTCTGAAAGATGAGAGGTTATAATAGCTTTTTTTTCAAGCGCGGGGTATTCAACTATTCTCTTGCGTTTAAATACCGTGCCTAAGATCATGATCGAGAAAACGGGTGCCATTGCTACCATGGCCACAACTCCGAACCCGTCCACCAGCACATTGGCGGTGTCAATAATCGAAGCCGCACCTTGAGCAAAAGCAAGTACAAAGGTTGCCGTCAAAGGACCCGAAGCCACCCCACCTGCATCATAAGCAATTCCTACAAAAATCGGATCGGATTTAAAAGAAAGTAATATGGCAATTACAAATCCCGGAAGAAGGAAATACCACAGTTTAACCTCTGGAACAACAATCCTTACCATAGAAAGGGCAATGGCCATCGCTACCCCTATGGAGAGTGTCAATCGAATCAAAGCAAGGGGTATATGGCCACTGGTAACTTCTTCAATTTGCTCACCTAATACATGTACGGCCGGCTCGACAAGAACAACGATTAAGCCTAAAAGGAACCCTACTCCGATCAGTACCCAGGGTCTTATTGTAGCAAGGCCCATGCCCATAATTCGCCCCATGTCCATAAATCCGGAGTTTACGGCAGTGAGGAAAAGGGTTAGTCCCAGAAGAATAAAAATAAGACCTTTTACTATTACCGAAAGTTCATCCTTTGATGATTTGAACTTTGTAAGGTTATAAATAAAAAACAACACTGTTATAGGCAATATCGCGACGAGAGAGTCGATAAAAATTGCCGGGGCCACATCTATTATGGGTTCAAGTATCCCGTCGGCAACAGCATATTCCCCAATATCGCCTTCTATATTTTTCTGCCCTAAAATGATGGACATGCTCATCACAGCCAGTATTGGGCCGGCACTCATTACGCCTACAAGTCCGAAAGAGTTTTCTTCCGAACTTTTGCCCCCCTTCGCTTTGGATAGACCCAATGATAAGGCAAGAACAAACGGGGTGGTAAAAGCTCCGGTAGTTGCACCGGAGGCATCAAAAGAAATAGCGAGAAACTCTTCTGAAACAAATATAGCCAATAAAAAAATTAGGCCATAGGTAACTGCCATAAAGGTGTTAAGAGGTTTGCCTCTCAGTAGGCGAAAAACACCCAGCATAATCATAACCCCTACACCGACTGAAACCAGATATACAATTATCGTTGCACTCACCCCCCCTCCGGAGGCCTCTTCCACTTGTGAACCAAGAATAAGCAAATCAGGCTCTGCTACGGTTACTAAAAAACCCAGCAAAAAGCTTAGGCCCACAATTTTAAAAGCTGACTTGGAGGTGGCCACCTCCCATGACATCTTCTCACCAATTGGATCCATAGCCAAATCTAGACCCCATAAAAATATCGAAAGCCCTATCAAGAGCAGCAGACTGCACACAATAAACCGGATAATAACATTTAATTCCACATCAATTAAGGTAATGCTGAGTATCAGCACCAGGATCATAACAGGTAATAAGGTTCGAGCTATTTCCTTTATTTTTTCGAAGATGAGACTCATGATCTAAGTTCCTTGTTCTCTTCAGACCTGTTTTCAAAAAGTCCGCTGACCCGGCGCACAGGGAGTGTAAAGATAATGCCGTTTCCAATTTTTTCAAGCTCCAGATCGGAGAATATCCTTTCCCGAATCACCGCGGCCTTATCTTTTCTCGAGATGATCATCACAATATCCTTTTGAGGCTCTATAACCAAGGGGAAATACAAATCTGTCGGGATGCCGGCCCCACGACCGTGAATCAATGTTCCCCCCTTGGCACCTGCAGCTCTAGCGGCTTTTATACAAGCCTTACCTCGCCCCTTGTCCACGATGGTCATAATACAAAAATGCGAGAAGTCAACACCTTTAGAAGGCCGTCTGTGTTCTTGCCCGCCGGTATGCAACTGCCAACGCATGAATGGTATTGAGAAGGCAATCCCTCTGTTTCTCTTGCGAAGCATAAATTCCTTGCTAAGCATTTCATGTAATTGATCACATTGCCCATTTGATGACGATATCATAAGAATGTCTTTGTGTATTTCAACTAGGCCAAGCATCTCCAACACCTTGGACTGCACTGTACCTTCTCCCAAAAAAATTGTGGCTCCCGTTGCCCCCCATTCTCGTGCTTTATGCAGTACGGCATTGGCCCGACCTCGGTTTACAATAACAAATAGCAACGACCCTATATTTACCACCCCCAACTCTTTTTCATCTTCATAAAAAAATGAAGAAACATCCTGAATAGTTTTTCATAATATTTATAATAACGAATAACTTCAATACCTACAAGACCCTTCTTCCTACAATTTGTCCTCAGGGCTAAGCATGTCGTTTCCGGGGGAAAGACGCATCTTTTATTTGTCATGGTGCCTTTTAATCCATCTATACATTGTATTCTCATTAACCTCCGGATCCCCTTTTGATATGTCTCTATTCTTAATCTCTATTTTAAATTCTGGGCCACACTGTTTTGTATTACTCTCCGGCTTATTTTCAAGGAGGATAATAACAGTTAGTGCTCTTATCTCACTTTAAACCAATAGATCGACTAAAATAAGGGCGATTTACGGGTAATGGTCATGTCGTTTTTGAATATACTATAAGAGGAGACTTATTAAATGATCAAGAATGATATTTTCTAGATAAAAACGAAGAAATTTGTTTGACAAACTTTTAAGCCCGTGCTATTATAATCTCCGGTCGCGCCTCCGCAGGGAGGCGTGGGTGTTCTTTGAAAACTGGACAGGGTAGGGTTTTAAGATTGGCTCTAAAATATTTAGGGTCCAAATTTTGTTAGGTGTAAACTGGAGAGTTTGATCCTGGCT
>CAYXBB010000033.1:0-20198 GCA_964463285.1 uncultured Syntrophomonadaceae bacterium
TCTTGCTTCTTGTATGTTAGACTGGACCAGGAAGGTGATTTTTAGGAGGTATGTCAAGTCGTGGAGAAACAGATGATCTGGTCTATAGTTACCCTGGGTGGCTTAGGGGTATTGTTTGGAGCCTTGCTGGCGTTGACCGCTCGTTTCTTTGCCGTGGAGACCAATCCCAAGGTGGAAGAGGTAGCTGAGGTTCTCCCGGGAGCAAACTGCGGGGCTTGTGGTTTTGCCGGTTGTCAAAATTTTGCCCAGGCGGTAGTGGAAGGAAAAGCTGCAGTCAACTGCTGCATCCCCGGGGGCAACGCTACGGCCGAGGCTATTGGAAAAATTTTAGGGCAAGAAGTGGAAAGTTGCGAACCAATGGTGGCGGCAGTATTTTGTATTGGGGATCGCAACCAGGCCACAAGTTCGTTTATTTATGACGGCATACAGGATTGTCGGATTGCAGAACAATACGGGGGCGGATTCAAGGATTGTCCTTATGGCTGTCTGGGGCTGGGCAACTGTGTAGCAGCCTGCCCGTTTGAAGCCATGCGGATGGGAAAGAACGGCCTGCCGGAAATAGCTCCTGAAAAATGCACCGGTTGCGGTCTGTGCAAGGAAGCCTGTCCACGAGGAATTATCAAAATGATCCCCCGCGAGGAGCGGGGGCACCTGGTAATGTGTAGTTCTTACCAGCGGGGCAGGACCGTCTCCAGGGCCTGCCAGGTGGGTTGCATCGGCTGTGGAGCCTGCGTGAAGGCCTGCCCGCAGAAGGCAATCGTGATGGAGGATAATCTGGCGATAATCGATCTTAACCTGTGTAATGATTGTGGGGAATGTATAGCTAAATGCCGCCCGGGATGTATAATCCCCCGCAGTGCTGCCAAGGCTGAACAGATGGAAACCATGACTGCTTAAAGCGGGGAATTTTCCCGCTTTTTTTATTTCCGGGGGGACGGTTCTTTTGTGCTTTTCTCCGGAGTTCAAGCCTTCCCTGTTTTTTCTCGCGCATTTACGAAGCGGAAACCCCTGTCGGTGAGATTTAAGATCGGCCCAAGCGACTGAAGAATAGGATTCTACCGAATAAAACCCGGACATAACCTACAGTCGGCCCCGAAACTTTACCGGTGACTACAGGTTTTAAGTGCAGGCAGGCGGCAGCTAAGCCCGAAAAGATGGGCAGCACAAGCGCGATTCCGTAAGAAGCCGGGCCCGTGAAGGCGTTAGTGCCTCCTATCCCCGGGTTGCCATATATAACCCTTGTTTTTTACCGGGCGGATGATATATTTATAAGGGAACTTTGTAAGTAAGGAGACCTCAGGTGTCGACACATGTCGATAAAGGCCCTCAGGGGCCGTCTTATTCTTTATACAAAACAGTCCTGGTTGTATTTGTGATTGCGGCCTTGGCTATAACCGGGATATGGTTGGCTACCCGCTGCGGTAATGGCGGTGGAGAGGATATTCACCGTGGGACCAGGTTGCTCATGGATACCCGGGTAGAGATAGTGTTTCCGGCGAACAGCCCGGCCGAGGCCGGCAAGATCCGCGATCAGGTTTTTGATGAGATGGAACAGTTAGAGAGGCGGTTTAGCCGGAACCTGGCGGGCAGCGAGATCTCAAACCTTAACCGCCTGGCGGGAAAGGGACCGGTAGCAGTTGACCCCGATACCCTCGATTTGCTGGAAAAGGCCATATATTTCAGCGAATTATGCGAGGGAGCCTTTGATCCCACCATTGCTCCTTTATTGGATCGTTGGGGTTTTTCAGGGGGGAACTACCGGATTCCGGAAGATGCTGAAATTAAGGCCTTGCTGCCACTGGTAGATTACACCCGGGTGATAATAGATCGTTCCCGGCAGCAGGCAAGCCTTGCGGTAGAAGGGATTAGTCTGGATCCAGGCGGAATTGCCAAGGGTTTTATCGTCGACCGGGGAGTGAGCCGATTGCGCCGGGCGGGGATAAGCCATGGATTTATTGATGCCGGCGGCGATATCGGGATTGCCGGTCCCAAACCGGATGGAAAGCCCTGGCGCATCGGTATCCGACACCCGCGGCAAGAGGGAAATATGCTGGCGGTGATCCCCTTGTCCTCAGGGGCGATTGCCACCTCCGGTGATTATGAGCGCATGTTTGAACAGGAAGGGCAACGCTATCACCATATTCTGGATCCCGATACCGGTTACCCGGCAAACCGGTTAATCAGCGCCACCGTAACGGCCTCCACTGCTACCGAAGCCGACGCTTTATCCACTGCTCTGTTTGTGCTGGGCCCCGAGCGGGGTTTGGAGCTGGTAGAATCTTTGCCCGGGGTGGAGGCAATTCTGGTTACCCCCCGGTTGGAGGTAATTATCTCCAGCGGGCTGCAGGGCAAGGTGGAACTAACAGGCTCCTAATTTAAAACTCCCCTGCAGCCCGCGTAGCAGGGTATCCGGCTTATATGGGGTAATAGAATGGTATAAATCAGGTGTATTGTGATGGAGTTAAGACAAACCGCCCGGTTGACCCGGCTGGCGGTGCTGGTGGCCTTGGCTGTGGGGATCCATGCCCTGGAGGCGGCCCTGCCCTTGCCGATGCCGGTTCCGGCAGCCCGGCTGGGGTTGGCCAATATAGTTACTTTACTGACCCTGTCCTTGTTTGGCTTACAAAGCGGCCTGCTGGTGGCCATATTGCGGGTAGTTTTGGGGGGCCTGTTAACAGGCGGCTTTCTGGGATTTGGATTCTGGTTAAGCCTGTTGGGAGGGACGGCAAGCTGTCTGGTAATGGCGGCGGCGGTGAAGTTCGTTAAACGGGGGGTTATAACCTTGTTTTCCGCCAGTGTACTGGGGGCGGTAACCCACAACTTGATCCAGCTGTCTGTGGCCAGTGTGATAATAAACAGCTTTGCCCTGTTTAAAGGCTATTTTCCGCTGTCGGTGCTGCTGGCGCTACCCACGGGACTGTTTACCGGTTTGTCGGCGATTTACCTGAAGGAAATCGTCAGGCGAGTTTATAGACAAGCCGGCTTTGCGGAGGAGCGGTAGAACATGACAATTATATTGGCCTCCGGATCACCCCGCCGGGCCCGGCTGTTGGAGCAGGTGGGATTAAGCTTCCAGGTAATCCCTCCGGCAAAGGGGGCAGAGATATGGCCCAACCCACCGCCCCTAGAACCGGTGAAATTTGTTCGGCAACAGGCTTTGAAAAAAGCGGAACAGGTGGTCTGCAAAATAAGCCGGGGAACGGTGTTGGGAGCGGACACGGTAATTTTTCACCGTGGTGAAATTTTGGGGCGGCCGCAGGGCCCGCAGGATGCCTGCAGAATGCTGCAACGCTTAAGCGGAGATCAACACCGGGTAATTACCGGGATAGCCCTGGTAGACGCGGTCACCGGGCGGAAACTGGTTGATGATGTTGAAACCAGGGTGTGGATGAAGGAGCTGGGGAAAAAACTTATCGACGCCTATATTCAGACGGGGGAGCCTCTGGATAAAGCCGGAGCATACGGTATCCAAGGGAAAGCTGCTTTGTTCGTAGATAAAATTGAAGGCTGTTATTTTAATGTGGTGGGGCTGCCTTTAAGCCGGCTCTGCCTCCTGCTATCCCGGATGGGCATATCACCATGGATGAACTGGAGGGGGAGCGATGAGCAAAGAGAGGCTGACCATTAAAGATTTACCCGAACAGGAGCGCCCGCGAGAAAAGCTAAAGTTGTTAGGGGCGGAAGCGCTGTCCAATGCAGAACTTCTGGCGGTGTTGCTGGGGACCGGGACCCGTCGGGAATCGGCGGTGGAGTTGGCCGTCCGGCTGCTTTCAATTAGCGGGGGCTTGCGGTCTCTGATGGATCTTTCATTTGAGGAGATGGTGCAGGTTAAGGGGGTGGGCCTGGCCAAGGCGGTGCAAATTAAAGCTGCCTTTGAGCTGGGCAGGCGCCTGGCCACCACCCCCCGGGAGGATCAGGGCCGGATTACCAATCCCCGCCTGGCGGCGGAGCTATTCATGGAGGATCTGCGTTACAAGAAAAAAGAGTATTTCTTTCTGTTGCTGTTAAATACAAAAAACCAGGTAATATCCAGGGAAGAGATCTCGGTAGGGAGCCTGAGTTCTTCCATTGTTCATCCCCGGGAAATTTTCACCATACCTGTACGAAAAAGTGCCGCCTCTATTATTTTGGTGCATAATCATCCCAGCGGCGACCCCACGCCCAGTCAGGAGGATCTGGAGGTAACCAGGCGGCTGGTGGAAGGCGGCCAGATCCTGGGGATTGCGGTGCAAGACCATATAATTATTGGGGATGGATGTTATATCAGTTTCAAAGAGAAGGGCTTTCTTAATTAACATAATATTTGGGAGGCCCGGCTAGAATATTATTTTACCTGCGTTCAGGCGCCCGGCAGGAGATAAACAAACCGGCGTTAAATTAAACATAAAGGTTAAATAAGGTCTCAGATTGCTTTTGCAGGCAAAAAATTCAGGTGGAAGCATATTTAGCACAACAATGCAATACGGCCCTAACGCCGCGGCCGGATCTAGGGAAGGGGTATGCCGATGTCCTCAATGTTCAGGATATTTTCCAAAGAAATAGGTATTGATTTAGGTACTGCCAACACATTAATTTATGTCAAGGGGAAAGGAGTTGTGCTGCAGGAGCCCTCTGTGGTGGCCATTATCCGGGACACAGGAGCCATTTTAGCGGTAGGAGAAGAAGCCAAACGGATGATCGGCCGGACCCCGGGAAACATCGTGGCCACCAGGCCGATGAAAGACGGGGTGATTGCGGATTTTGATGTTACCCAGGCTATGTTGCGCCACTTTATAAACAAGGCTATCCCTAACCGCAGTATCTTCAGACCCCAGGTAATTATCTGCGTGCCTTCGGGAGTAACCGAGGTTGAAAAACGGGCGGTGCTGGATGCTACCCAACAAACTGCCCGGGAAGCTTACCTGATTGAAGAGCCCATGGCTGCGGCCATAGGGGCGGGGCTGCCGGTGAATGAACCTACCGGCAGCATGATTGTGGATATCGGTGGAGGTACTTCCGAGGTGGCCATCATCTCCTTGGGGGGTATTGTTACCAGTAAATCTATCCGGGTGGGCGGGGATGACATGGAAGAGGCTATTATCCAATACATCAAGAAGCAATATAATTTGATGATCGGGGATCGCACTGCGGAGGAGGTTAAAATCTGCATCGGCACCGCCTGCCGCCGGGAAAACAGTGCCCGGATGGAGGTCCGGGGGCGGGACCTGGTATCCGGGCTGCCAAAAACTATAAACATCAGTTCGGAAGAGATAGCGGAAGCCCTGGCTGATCCGGTGGAGTTGATTATTGATGCCATTCGGGTGACCCTGGAAAAGACTCCTCCCGAGCTGGCTGCCGATATAATGGATAAAGGGATTATCCTTACCGGGGGGGGATCCCTGTTGCACGGGTTTGATCGCAGAATATCCGAGGAAACGGGGATGCCCTCCTTTTTGGCGGAAAACCCCTTGAACTGCGTGGTAATGGGGGCCGGGGAAGCGCTTTCAGAGATTGCACTGCTGCGAAGGGTAACCGTTTCTCCCCGCAAATCTTCTTAACATCTTCTGGGTTAAAGGTGCCCGGGTAACCGGCAAACTATTTACCTGTTTCCTGCCCGGCCCGTGTGCCGTTCAACCCTGGTGAAAGGTGAACTGGCAATTGGCTAACAGGCACTCTAAAGGGTACCGCAGGCTATATGTTCTTCTGGCCATGGTACTGGGGCTTCTGGTGTTGATAAATTACACCGGCAGCCGGAAAAATTTTACCCCCCTGGAAGATGCAATGCTGATATTGTTTGCTCCGGTGCAAAAAATATTTGCCCGGGCCGGTAGCAATATTCAACATTTTTTTGATACGGTGGCCGAGTTTCAACAGATTAAAACAGAGAACGAGCATTTAAAAAAGGAGTTAACCTCGCTGGACTCCCGCCTGCTTTATCTGCAAGAACTCCAAAAAGAGAATTACCGCTACCGGGAACTGTTGGAATTTAAGCAAAATAGCGGTTTTGAACTTCTCCCGGCGGAGGTAATAGCCCGGGATCCCAGCCAATGGTTTGGAACGATTACTATAAACCGGGGTTATCTGGATGGTGTGCAACAAGAGATGGCGGTAATCACTTATCAGGGACTGGTGGGGATGATTTCATCGGTATCACCCCACTCTTCACAGGTAATCCTGCTGACCGATCCTCGTCTGGCGGTAAGTGCCATTGTGCAACGCTCCCGGGAAGCGGGAGTGATTGGCATAGTGGAAAGTTACCCCAAATCCCCGGTTTATTTGCGGTTGACCAACTTGCCCCTGGAGGCCAATATATTGCCCGGTGATCAGGTTATTTCCTCCGGAATGGGTGGGATTTTCCCCAAAGGTTTGTATATCGGAAAGGTGAAAGAGCTGTCCCAGGATCAACCGGAACTGGTGCTTACAGCAGTGATCGAGCCCAAGGTGAATTTTAACCGCCTGGAAGAAGTATTGATTGTGCTTGGAGGCAGCTGTGGGGAGGGGTACCTAGAAGCGGAAGAAGAAAACAATGAAGAAGATGCAGACGGCGCCGGCGCCGGGGAAACGAGGGAACAGTGATACTGTACCTGGTTATAATAGCGAGTTTTATACTGGCGCTGCTGATGGAAGGCTCAGTACTATCGTTTTTTGTAGTGGAAAGCGCCCTACCCGATATGCTTTTAGTACTGGTAATGATCTGGGGATTTATATTAGGACCCAAAGCCGGGGGCCTGCTGGGGCTGCTGGGTGGGTTTCTGCAGGATGTTTTGTTTGGTTCGGGCCTGGGTTATTTTGCACTGGCTAAAATGCTGATGGGTTATGGGGCAGGAGTCCTGGGGCGGGAATTTTACCGGGAACAGTTGCTGGCACCGGCACTGCTGTTGTTCGCCGGCACCCTTTCCCATGAGTTGCTGCTGAATATTTTAGTCAGTCAGTTCATAGGCTTGGGCCTGCCGATGGGTTGGACTATCAACCATTTTTTAATCCCCAAAGCCGCCTATAACTCCGGGTTAACGCTTCTGTTGTACCCTTTAATGCTGTATCTGTACCAGAATAGTAAAAAGGGGAACATCAGGTTCAAATCGCAAAGGAGGGGGCTGTAAATTGAATAAATTTATGCTAAAACGGATCCGCCTTCTGTTTATGGCAGTAATAGTCATATTTGTTGTCCTCTCCTCCCGGCTGGCGTATTTACAGATAATCAAGCATGATTATTACTGGTTCAGATCCGAGGAAAACCGGCTTACCAAAATCAATCTGCCCGCGCCGCGCGGTGAAATTTTTGATTGTAAGGGCAGGTTGCTGGTCTCCAACCGGCCCGGCTTTGGATTATCCCTGATGGACCGGGGCGAAGGCTATGACCGGGAGAGTATCGAGATATTAAGTGGGATTTTGGAAATTGACCCGGAGGAGATCTACAGTGCTATCCAGGGACAGCTATATATGCGCTACCTTCCGTTAAAGCTGCAACAGGATATTACTGCGGAGACTATCGCCCGGGTATCCGAAAAGCGGTGGTTGTTAAAAGGGGTAAATATCGACATATGGCCTATTCGCGATTACCGCTGTCACGGCACCCTGGCACATGTACTGGGATTTCTAAGCCGGGCCACGATCAGCGAATCTTTGCAGCAGTCCTGGAAAGAAGGGGGCTATGATTACCAGCCCGGGGATCTGGTGGGGCAGGACGGCCTGGAACGAGTTTACGAGCTTTACCTGCGGGGAGAAGACGGGGAACAGCTTATTGAAACCAACTATTTGGGGCAACCCATCAACTATATGGAACGAAAGGAGCCTACCCCGGGAAGCAATCTGGTTTTAACCATAGATGTGGATTTGCAGAAAATAGCGGAAGAGGCTTTGCAGCGGCGAATTGAAATTATTGCCAAGGAGGAGAAAAATCGACTTGTGGGTCGGGCCTCGGCGGTGGTGATGGATCCGGAGAGCGGGGCCATACTGGCCATGGCCAATTGTCCCTCTTACGATTTAAACAACATCAGCAAAGAATATGTTCAACTTGATCAGGATCCACTGAAGCCGCTGATGAATAGCGCCATCAAGGGGCTCTATCCCATAGGCTCCACCTTCAAAATGATCACCGGCACTGCGGCGCTGGAAGAAAAAAAGATAAGAGATCGGGATATCCTTTACTGTCCAGGCGTGATCAGGCTGGCCGGGGATACGGTGAGTTGTTATCATCGAACTGCCCACGGGGGAGTTAATCTTTACGATGCCTTGGCCCTGTCCTGCAACATCTATTTTTACCGGGCCGGCCTGGCGGCGGGGATCGATAAGCTGGCTTACTATGCCCGGGAGTACGGTTTCGGCAGCCCTACCGGGCTAAAGGATCTGCCCGGAGAAGAAGAGGGAATTGTAGCCTGCCCGGAATACAAGGCTAAAATTACCGGCGGGGAACCCTGGTACGAAGCGGAAACCATGAGCGCCGCCATCGGACAAACTTTTCATAGTATAACCCCCTTGCAGCTGGCTACCTATGTATCCATTATTGCCAACGGGGGGAAACACTATCGCCCTTACCTGGTGGCCCGGGTGGAGGATTATCAGGGAAATACAGTTTTGGATACGGAGCCGGAATTACTCCGGCAGGCAGATATCTCTCAGCAAACCCTGCAGATTATCCAGGAAGGGATGCGCCGGGTTACCCAATCTTCACCCCGGGCCGGAACCGCCTGGTACCAGTTCAAAGATCTGCCGGTAGCTGTGGCTGCCAAAACCGGTTCCGCCCAGGTGGATAGCGGCGACAGCATTCCCGCCCACAGCCTGTTTGTGGGGTACGCCCCCTTTGAGAAACCTGAAATTGCAGTAGCGGTGATCGTGGAGCACGGGGGGATCGGCGCTACCGGTGCCACTCCGGTGGCCGCAGAAATCATGGAGTACTATTTTACCGGAGAGATTAAGGGAATAACCGACAATGATTGATCGGCGCCTGATAAAGAATTTTGACCTTTGGCTGTTTTTTGTTCTGGCCGCCCTGTGCCTGGTAGGCCTGCTGACTCTGTACAGCGCTACTTACGGCCTGGAAGAGGGCGGGGATCCCCTGTATTTTGTTAAAAGGCAAGCCCTGTGGTTGGGAGTGGGGTTTGCCGGCATGTTATTAATCTGCCTGATCGATTACATAAATTTTTATAACTGGGCCAGATATATATATCTGTTGGGGCTATTTTTGTTGGTCCTGGTTTTGGTTTATGGGAAAAGCTACGGTGGGGCCATGCGCTGGATACCCCTTGGTGCTTTTGATCTTCAGCCCTCCGAGGTGGCCAAACTTTGCTTAATTGTGTTTCTGGCCAAAGTGCTGGCCGATAAAACGGAAGCGCTTCATTCCCTTTTGGGATTGCTGCCGGCTCTGGTGGGAACAGCCCTGGCAGCGCTGCTGGTATTTTTGCAACCCGATCTGGGCACCTCGCTGGTATTTATTGCCCTGCTTTTTTCTATGCTCTATGTGGCCGGAACCCGCCTCCGGTATCTATGGGGTTTTGTGGCGGCCGGGACGGCGCTGACTCCGGTGCTATGGAACTTCCTAGAAGATTATCAGAAAATGAGGCTGGTAGTGTTTACGGATCCCGGGATGGATCCTACCGGTTATGGCTGGCAGCTGGTACAATCCATGATTGCCATCGGCTCAGGGGGGATCCTGGGCAAAGGTTTTATGGGCAGCACCCAGGTCAGGCTACAATTTTTGCCGGTGCATTACTCCGATTTTATATTTTCGGTGTTGGGAGAAGAGGCGGGCTTTGTTGGTGCTTTCGGATTATTGGTTCTTTACTTTTTGCTGATTTATCGTATTTTGTGGATCGGCAGCCATTCCAAGGATCAATTTGGGGCCTTAATTTGCTGCGGGGTGGCCACTATGTTTGCCTTCCAGATCCTGGTAAACGCCGGTATGACCATCAGCATAATGCCGGTTACCGGGATCCCGCTTCCCTTCATGAGTTATGGCAACAATGCTCTCCTAATAAACCTGGCTGCCATTGGGTTGGTATTTAACGTGGGAATGCGCCGCCACAAAATCCAATTTTAACCGAATTTCAATGGGAGGGAATTTTTCCAAAGGTCTCCTTTTCTAAAAGGAATTTTGGGAGGATTCCTTTCCGAAAAGCCCCCCTTTCTTAAAGGGGGACTTAGGGGGATTTTTTCCGTTTGGAGATACGCTTACCTTTCTTTTTATTGATGCCGACCGCTCCCTGTTCCCGTAAATATTAATTTCCCCGCCACCTGCCGGTCATAAATTGTTTCCACCCCCAATATATATAATCAGGAATTGCAGGGGAAACGGCCCTGTCCGCCTGAACTTAGGGGGGGGTCCATCTCCGCCCGGGACAAACCGTACTATTACTGCACTGGAGCGGCGAAAATGAAAAAGAAAAGAAGGGTACCTGTGTCCAACCTGCGAGCTTCTCTGGGGGAAAGGATCCGTTCCCGTTCCCGAGAAGAATCTACCGGCATGGATTGGGAAAACGAGTTCACGGTTCAGCGTCCTTTCTTATTGCGGCTGCTGTTTGGCCAGATGCACCGGTATCTCAAATTTAAAATTTCCGTGGCAATAATCGTAGTTTTCGTAGGTGCTTTGTTACAATATGCGGATATTCCCTGGACCCGACCTGCCATGGAGGGGTTACGCTATGTCACCGGGCGTAATATAGATTTACATTCGGCAGTTGATAATTGCATCCCGGCATTCAAGTTGGCCTGGCAAAAGCATAAGCTGCCGAAATTTAATCCGGGTCCGGTTCAGGGGGGTAAGGAACTTCTTCCCTTTGACGGGCAGGTGATCAGCAAATTCGGAATGAGGGTTGCTCCCGGTACAATGAGAGAAGAAATGCACTACGGAATTGATTTAACCGCTCAGCAGGGGGCGGCGGTAAAGGCGGTACTGGCCGGCCTGGTAGGAGAAGTTCTTCTGGAGGACGGAACAACCGATCTGCTACTGGAGCATGATTCCGGATGGCAAACAGTTTATGGGGGTTTGGAAAGCGTGACCGTAACCCCCGGTGACCTGGTGCAGGAAGGTCAGGTGTTGGGAGTTCTGGGTATTTCCAGAGAATGGGCTTCTCCCTGTCTCCATTTTGAGCTGCGTTATCAGGGGTGTCCGGTGGAACCTCCCGCCGAATGGGTGGATCAATTTGAAAGCGGCTAGCCTCCCCCTGGGCACACTGGGAGGGATCAGGCTTAAACTCAATTTGCTGTGGGTGGTATTTATAGCCGTCTGGGGAGCGGCGGGACTCTTTCTCCAGGTAGTGGTAGTAAGTTGTTCCCTGGTTGCCCACGAATTTGCCCATGGTCTGGCTGCCCGCGGGCTGGGGATTAAGCTGGAGGAGATAGAGTTATACCCTTTCGGAGGAGTGGCCCGGATAGCCGAGCAGTTGGAACTGGAGCCGTACGTGGAGCGGAGATTGGCCCTGGCCGGACCGTCGGCCAATCTGTTGCTGGCGGCTCTGGCGGTAGTCCTTCATAACCGGGGTCTGTATAATCGGGAACTATTGCAGTTTATTATAGAGTCTAATTTGGTGTTGGCGATATTTAATCTGTTGCCGGCGATGCCCCTTGACGGGGGAAGGGTGCTTCGCTCTTACCTGACACCGGTTATGGGTTACCGGGCGGCTACCGAACAGGCAAGCCGCTCCGGGCAGATCCTTGCGGCGGTTTTATTGGTGATCGGACTGGCCGGTGGATGCGCCGGTTACTTCAACTGGTCGCTCATACTGGCAGCGCTGTTTTTGTTTGTTGCCGCTTCCCGAGAAAAAAACCGGGCGGTGTACCTGTTTATTCGCTCCTTGATGGCAAAAGAGAGTGAGCTGTTGAAAAAAGGTTGCCTGCGCGGCGAACAGCTGGTGGTTCTGGAAGAAACCCGGTTGCTGGAAATTTTTCGTTTGTTTTCTCCCCAGCGTTATCATTTTATCTTGGTTCTGGATCGTTCGCAGCGGTTACAGGGCAAGATACCTGAAAGCTCCCTGGTTAAAGCCGCCGTAAAAAAGGGACTGGATATACCGGTTAAACAGATTCTCTAGCAACCCAGGGGGACATAAAATCGAATGAAAATCTACAGGTCAACAGCAGGCCACCTTTAAAGGTGGCCTGCTGCTGGGTCACTTGAAGTTACCTGCGGAACAGGATAATATATTAGGCGAACGACAATATTTGTGGCTCAGTAGGAGGCGGAGGGTTGGATTTTAAGCAGCAGCTAAAAGAACTATTGCCACTGGTTCAGAAACCGGCCCGTTACCTGGGTAACGAGTGGAACGCGATCATAAAAGATCACCGGGAGGTGGCGGTCAAAGCGGTACTGGCTTTCCCGGATCTTTATGAAGTGGGAATGTCCAATTTGGGTTTGCAAATACTTTATGGGGCAGTTAATTGCCACCGGGATCTTTTGCTTGAACGGACCTTTGCCCCGGCGGCGGATATGGAAAAGCTGTTGCGCCGGTATAAACTTCCTTTATTTTCGTTGGAAAGTTTAACGCCGGTAAAAGAATTTGATCTGCTGGGATTTTCCCTGCAGTACGAACTCAGTTTTACCAATGTACTGAACATGCTAGATTTGGCCGGTATTCCTTTGTATGCAGACCGGCGTGAAAGCGGGCCGCTGGTTATCGGTGGAGGACCCGCCGCGTTTAATCCCGAGCCGCTGGCCTCTTTTTTTGATCTATTTTTGCTGGGGGATGGAGAGGAAATCTTTCCCGAACTGTTGCGGAGGTGGGGCAAATTAAGCCGGGATGGGGCAACCCGGCAGGAACTTTTGCTGGATTTATCTGCCCTCCCCGGGGTTTATGTTCCTTCCCTGTACGGGCCTGTTTATCTAGGGGGTGTTTTCCAGGGTTTGAAACGCCTTCATTCATCTGCCCCGAAGATAATCCGGAAAAGTATCGTGGCCGATTTAAATCAGGCCCCCTACCCTACCCGTCCGGTTGTTCCTTATACCGAACCGGTTCATGATCGGGCGGTATTGGAATTGTTTCGAGGCTGTGCCCGGGGTTGCCGATTTTGTCAGGCCGGGATAATTTATCGCCCGGTACGGCGCCGGGAACGCGGAAGGCTGGCCGACCTGGCCCGGGAAATAGTAAAGTCTACGGGGTACGGAGAGCTGTCGCTGGCCTCGTTGAGCAGTACCGATTATCCCGATATTGACCTGCTAATTAAGCAACTTCAACAGGAAATCCCCGGAGACCGGGTAAAATTTACCCTTCCTTCGCTGCGCGCTGACTCTTTCTCGGTAAAACTTTCAGGCCTGGTAGGACAGGGGCGTCACGGCAGCCTGACTTTTGCTCCGGAGGTGGCTACCGATCGCCTGAGGCAGATTATAAAAAAAGACATTTCGGAACAGGAGCTTTTTCAGGCCATTGAAGAGGCGATTGAAATGGGTCGCCAAAAGTTCAAACTTTATTTTATGATCGGCCTCCCCCGGGAGCAGGAGGAGGATGTTAAGGCAATTGTACAACTCTGCCGGGAGATTGCCGGAACCTTCAAGGCACGGCTAAAGGGCCGGTTGCGGCTGTCGGCAAGCGTGTCTACTTTTGTCCCCAAGGCACATACCCCGTTTCAGTGGGAACCGCAACTGGAACTGGAGGAGGTGCGTCACCGCCAGCGCCTGTTAAACCAGGGGTTTAAAAGTTTGAAAGGGGTGCATTTAAGCTGGCATGATGCCGAATCCAGCTTTCTAGAGGCGGTACTGGCCCGGGGTGATCGGGAGCTCTCTCCGGTGTTGGAGCAGGCCTGGCGGAAAGGCTGTCGTTTTGATAGCTGGTCGGATTTTTTTTCTTTTTCTCGCTGGCGGGAGGCTTTTCGGGAATGTTCTCAAGCCCCGGAAAATTACGCTTACCGCCGCTTTGGCTACAGCGATCCCTTACCCTGGGATCATTTGAGCACCGGAGTCAGCAGACAGGCGTTGATTCTGGAACACCGGCGGGCAATGGAATCGGGGCAAACGGAAGATACAGTGGTGGGGGTGCTTTCCGATGATTCGTCTGAGGTTTAGCTTTTCCAGGGGAGATGAGCTTAAATACCTGTCGCACCTCGACCTGATGCGCTTGTTCCAACGGGCCTTGCGTCGGGCGGAGACGCCGGTACTCTTTAGCCGGGGATTCAATCCCCGCCCCCGTATGAGTTTAGCAGTGCCCCTTCCGGTTGGAGTTACCGCCGATCAAGAGTATGGGGAGATCTATCTGCGGAAGGGAATTTCCCCGAAACAATTTGTAGAAAATTTGAAGCCTCAACTCCCTCTCGGGCTTTCCTTAACCGAAGCGGAAGAGACAGAGATCGGTGCAAAATCGTTAAGTGCGTTGATAAATGCTGCTTTATACCGGGCAACCCGGCTGGAAGCTTGCCCTGTTCAGGTTGAACGGTGGCAAAAAGCGGTGGAAAATTTACTGACCACGCGGGAGATAATGATTAATCGGAATTGCCGCCCCGGAAAGACTGTGGAGCGGGTGGATATCCGGCCATTCATTTACAATTTAACGGTACATGCCCTGCCGGCAACCGCAGCAATTGCTGTCTGGATGTTGCTGCAGGTAGGAAGCCTCGGCGGTGTTTCCCCGACCGCGGTGCTGCCGCAACTGGCCGGTGAAGCAGGTGAGCAGGAGGGGCTATGGGGACGATGGTGTATTCATCGCCAGGGTCTGTATATTTACGGGGAAGGGCGGCTAACCTCGCCACTCTCCGGGGGAGGTAACGATTTTTGGATAAGAAGATCATAGTAAATTTCGATCACCGGGCCACCAGGGTGGCGGTTATGGAAGATCATAAGCTGGTAGAGCTGTATATTGAACGATCCCTGCAAAACCGGGTGGTAGGGAACATTTACAAAGGTATAGTAGCCAATGTTCTGCCGGGAATGCAGGCTGCATTTGTGGATATTGGGATGGGGAAGAATGCTTTTTTGTATGTAGATGATGTGTTTAGCGATTTAAACGAAGATGACTTGCCTTCACCTCCCTGCCACCGGGGGATGCCCATAGAAAAGCTTGTAAAAGCGGGCGAGGAAATCATGGTGCAAGTAATTAAGGAGCCTTTTGGAAGCAAAGGCACCCGGGTAACCTGTTCCGTTACCTTGCCCGGACGTTATCTGGTTTTGGTGCCGGGAGCCAATCATATCGGCGTTTCCCGGCGGATCGAGAATCAGGCGGAAAAGGAGCGCCTGCGACAGGAGATCGAACAGATTAAACCGGAAGGCCACGGACTGATTATCAGGACGGTGGCCGAGGGAGTTCCGGTGGAGGTGCTGCAAAAGGATCTACAATTTTTGTTTCAGTTATGGCAACGAGTGTCTAACCGCTTTCACCAGAAAGAAGCTCCGGCGGTGATCTATCAGGATTTGGCGTTAACCTGTCGTATTGCTCGGGATCTCCTATCGGAGGAGGTGAACTCTTTTCTTATTGATAACCGACAGGAGTTCGACCGGGTAATGGAAATCCTGGGCTATATTTCTCCCCATTTAAAGGGGAGGGTCACGCTGTACCAGGGACAGGCCCCAATTTTTGAACGCTACGGGGCGGAAAAAGAGATTCAAAAAGCACTGGACCGTCAGGTATGGCTAAAAAGTGGCGGTTACATAATATTTGATGAGACCGAGGCGCTGACGGTCATAGATGTCAATACCGGTCGCTATACCGGACGCCGCAACCTGGCAGAAACTATACTAAAAACCAATCTGGAAGCGGCGGCGGAAATCGCCCGCCAGATCCGGCTTCGCGACATCGGGGGAATTATTGTAATAGATTTTATTGATATGGACCTGGAAGATCATCGCCAGAAAGTGCTGGATTGGTTAAATCAGTGCCTCAAACGCGATCGAACTAAAACCTATGTGCTGGGGATTACCAGCTTGGGTCTGGTGGAAATGACCCGCAAAAAGGTGCGCCAGGATCTCTCGGCGGTGCTGCAACAGCCTTGTCCGCACTGTAACGGTACCGGACGGGTGCTTACCCCGGTGGTAGTAAGCACCCGTATCGAAGGTGAGCTGAAAAAGCTGCTTCCCAAAGAAAAGGACGAAGCGGTGCTGATCGAAACCCATCATGAAGTGGCGGCGCTGCTAATCGGTACCGGCGGTAGTCACCTCAAGAAGCTGGAGGAGGAGTTGGGTAAATATTTATTTATCCGGGGGACGGAAGATCTACACATGGAAAAGTACCGGGTTGTAGCCACCGGAAACCGGGAGGAGATCAACAAAATGGCCCTGCCGGTATCTCCGGGGGAGGTAATGGAAGTGCTTATTGAAGAACCCCATACGGCAAATCCCAGTCATGGGATTGCTCGCTTGCAAGGGTATGTAATCGATGTGGAGGGAGCCGGGGAGTCGGTGGGCCAGAAATTAAACGTAGAAATTATGGAGGTCGGACGCACCTTTGCCCGGGCGGTAATGATAAACTCTGGCTGACAAATCATTTTGCCGTATATATGAAAACGGGATCGGAAACGAGCATCCCGTTTTTTTTTACGCCTGCCTTTTGCTCGCTTTTGAAAAAGCAGGGAGTTTAAATATCTTGCAAATAGGAAATAATCAGGTGTGCAGAGGTTTGTGCTTTTCCCCCTCAAATTATCAGACAAGAAAGGTGAGCTTCATGGATTTTTCCGCACTGTTTTCTCCTATAAAAGCGGGCAATTTGGAAATAAGCAACCGGTTTGTGGTACCCCCCATGGGAACAAACCATGCCAACAGTGATGGCACAGTTAGCAAGAGGAATATCGAATACTGGAAAACCAGGGCCAGGGGAGGATGGGGGCTGATTATTGTGGAGGTTACGGCTATTGATCCCCTGGGCAAGGCCATTCCCTACCAACTGGGATTATGGGACGATAAATTTATTGAAGGTTTTCTGCGGGCAACGGAGGCCGTGCATAAGTACGGATCAAAAATAGCGGTACAGCTTCATCATGCCGGGCGCCAGACCTACAGCTCGGTTATTGGGGATCAGCCGGTGGCCCCATCTTCAATAGCCTGCCCGGTGTGCAAGGAGGTGCCCCGGGAACTAACCCGGGAAGAGATATATGAGCTGATTGACAAGTTTGGCGATGCCGCCCTCCGTGCCCGGGAGTCCGGCTTCGATCTGGTGGAGATCCACGGGGCCCATGGTTACCTGATCGCCCAATTTATGTCTCCTCATTCCAATAAACGGGTGGATGAATTTGGCGGTTCCTTCTATAATCGGATGAGGTTTCCTTTGGAGGTAATCCGGAATGTGCGTCGCAAGGTAGGCGGTGGATTTCCGCTGAGCTTTAGATTCAGTGCGGAAGAACGGGTGACCGGAGGCCGTGGCCTTGAAGAATCCCTGGCGGTATCGCGCCTGCTGGAGAAAGCGGGGGTGAATGTGCTGGATGTATCGGTAGGTAGTTACGGATCCATGGAATATATCTTTGCCACCCCTGAGTTGCCTCCGGGACACAGCCTTCCCTTGGCGGCTGCGGTAAAAACAGCGGTTAAAATACCGGTGATTGCCGTGGGCAGGTTTAATGAACCGGTATTGGCGGAAACTGCCGTGAAGGCGGGGAAAGCCGATCTTATAGCTTGGGGCAGGCAATCCCTGGCTGACCCGGAATTACCCAACAAGGTGGCTGCGGGCAATTTGGAAGATATCGCACCCTGTATCGCCTGTAATCAGGGTTGTGCCGGTTACCTGTTTGATCCGGACAAACTTCTGGTCTCTTGCCTGGTTAATCCGTTTTGCGGACGGGAAGTGGCAGTGAAAATTAAGCCGACCCCTAAAGGGAAAAAGGTGGTGGTAGTCGGCGCCGGACCGGGAGGGCTGGAAACTTCTTGGGTGGCGGCTGCCTGCGGTCACCGGGTGGTGTTATATGAAAAAGAAGCAGTGGTGGGCGGGCAATGGAGAATAGGAGCGATCCCGCCGGCCAAACAGGCTATAGCGGCGGCCATCAGCTATTATCTGAGGATGTGTCAAAAATATGGGGTTAAATTGAGGTTAAATACCGGGGCTACTCCCGAGCTGATCCTTTCGGAAAATCCCGATGTAGTGGTTTTGGCCACCGGCAGTGAGCCGGATATCCCCTTGATAAAGGGGATAGAGGATCCCCGGGTGGTGGTGGCGCCAAAAGTTTTGGAAGGCGAGGTCCGGGTAGGGCCCAGGGTGTTGGTTATAGGGGGAGGGTTGGTGGGATGTGAAACTGCAGATTATTTGAGTGAGCAGGGGCATGAAGTTACCATCGTCGAGGCGCTGCCGGAAATCGCCAAAGATGTCCAGGAGGTGGTTAGGTTCTTTTTGTTGAAAAGGTTAAAGAAATACGAAGTGCGGGTGGAAACTGAGGCCAGGGTCAGAGAGTGTAGCGGCAGTGGGATTATCGCCGACCAAAGAGGACGGGAACTTCGCCTGGAGGGATATGACCACATAGTTACAGCAACAGGGGTGAGATCAGTTCGCAACCTGGAGGAGCAGCTTCAGGGAAAGGTGGCTGAACTGTACATCATTGGCGATGCCTCCTCGCCCCGAAAAGCGATCGATGCCATCGAAGAAGGAGCTTTTCTGGCGGTCAAGCTGTAGCCTGATGCAGAAGTAGCGTTTCATTTCATGTAAAAATATTTTTGTGAAGAGATTAACAGGGGCCGATCACTGCCAGATCCGGTTGCAAAATATTCTTATGGTTTCCATAGAGAAATGAAAGCGCCCTGCAAGACATAACCGGCAGAGCCTGTTACCGACAGGCCCGTTTAAATAATTTCCCCCCGAATTTTTTAGAGGTCGCCGGCTTACAATCAATAAAAAAATTGGTGTAGCCGGTATATGATAAGATCCAGTTATGAAGAAAAAAATAATGATGGTTTTTGGGACCAGGCCGGAAGCTATCAAGATGGCCCCCCTAGTGAAAAGAATAAACGATGCCGGGACATTTGTGGGAATAGTGTGTGTAACCGCACAACACCGGGAAATGCTGGATATGGTCCTGGATCTTTTTGGGGTTAGCCCCCAATATGATTTGAATCTGATGAATGCCGGACAATCTGTTACCGATATCACCGTCAAGGTGCTGGTCGGTATGAAAGAAGTACTCGAACGGGAAAAGCCCCATATTGTACTGGTGCACGGTGATACCAGCACCACCATCTCTTCGGCGCTGGCCGCATTTTACCAAAAGATCCCTGTCGGGCATGTTGAGGCGGGGCTGAGAAGCGGCAATCTATATTCTCCTTATCCAGAGGAGATGAACCGGCGTTTAACCACCGCCATTGCCACCCTGCACTTTGCCCCTACCCGGGGGAATAAAGAGCAACTTCTGAAAAGCGGTATCAGTGAAAAGCGGATCTTTGTTACCGGCAACACGGTTATCGATGCTTTGCATATGGTTACCAGAGAAAATTACCGCTTTCCGGTGGACAGTTTAAATCAACTTGACCTGATCAATAAAAGGATCATTCTCCTAACTGCTCATCGGCGCGAAAATTGGGGTAGGCCGATGAAAAATATATTTGAGGCTGCTCGAAACATCGTAATAAAAAACCGTGATGTGGAGCTGGTTTTTCCGGTCCACCCGAACCCGGTTGTCCGAGAGGCGGCTTATAATATCCTCGGTTCAACCGAGGGTGTTCACCTGATAGAACCGCTGGATTATGAACCCTTTGTTAATCTCATGGCACGATCCTATTTGATTTTAACGGACTCGGGCGGAATTCAAGAAGAGGCTCCGGCTTTAGGGAAACCGGTTTTAGTACTGCGAACTGAAACGGAAAGGCCCGAAGCGGTAGAGGTTGGAACGGTGAAAATGGCGGGAGTGGAAAAAGAAAATATTATCAGCCTCACCCAGGAGCTGTTGGACAATCCCTTTGAATACAATAAAATGGCCGGAGCAATCAACCCTTACGGCGATGGAAGAGCTTCGGAAAGAATAGTGGATATATTGTCAAAATGGTAGAGAACCGATCAAATATTTAAAGAAGACCAGCAATTTGTTCCCTCCGAAGGAATTGAATGAGAACCCACTCAAATGAAGCTCACCACCAGTAGGATAGTCAATGATTTCATTCATCAAAAATGATCCACGTTTTTAAAAGCCGGGTCAAGGGATCAGGGACTTTGGGCAATAAATGGTTCTACGTATGGGTATATGTTTTTCAATGCATGAGAACATAAAAGGATTTTGAAAAATATTTAATGATCCCCTACAAAAAATATTCTTAAGATAGCAGGACTTTATGCAAGCGATATTGAACCTGACTTTAGGAATAAAACGGGAAACATGGTGTTAAACTCTAAATCCTACGG
>CAYXBB010000034.1:0-17457 GCA_964463285.1 uncultured Syntrophomonadaceae bacterium
TGCCATCCGTGAAGGGGGACGCACCGTGGGAGCAGGGGTGGTTACAGGGATAGTAAAATAAAATTTTTTTCTAATGTCAGCGATGAAATAAGAGGTTGCCGGTATGAACCGGGTAATTTTTATGGAGCAGGTCTGTTAAAACCAGGCGCAAGGAGGATGGAAGAGTTGTCCAATCAAAAAATTAGAATCAGGCTGAAGGCCTTTGATCACCAACTATTGGATCTGTCGGCCGGTAAAATTGTAGAAACTGCCCGCAGAACGGGAGCGGAGGTTTCCGGGCCAGTCCCCCTTCCTACAGAGCGAAACCTGTATACGGTAATTCGGGCTCCTCACAGATATAAAGATTCCCGTGAGCAGTTTGAAATCCGGACCCATAAACGGCTAATTGATATCCTTGAACCGACACCTAAAACCATAGATGCCCTGATGAGGCTGGATCTTCCTGCCGGTGTCGATATCGAGATTAAGTTATAGCTTCGGTGAGAGCAGGAGGTGTAGTAAAAAATGGATAAGGGAATACTTGCACGCAAAATAGGGATGACCCAGGTGTTTGATGAGAATGGCAAATCCATTCCAGTTACGGTGTTAAAGGCTGGTCCATGCTACGTGGTTCAGGTTAAGGAAACCGATCGGGATGGTTATAACAGCATTCAGCTGGGGTTTGAACCGCAGGCACATAAGCGGGTGAATAAACCTTTACAGGGACATTTCCAGCAGGCTAATGTTGCTCCCTGTCGCATTTTAAGGGAGTTTCGGCTGGATGATAATTCTCGGAGATATACCCAGGGCCAGCAGGTAAACTGCGACATCTTTTCTCCCGGGGAGTATGTGGATGCCCGGGCCATTACCAGGGGAAAGGGATTTGCCGGCTCAATTAAGCGCCATGGCTTTCGCCGGGGCCCGAAGACCCATGGCTCCCATTATCATCGAGGACCGGGATCCCTGGGGGCGGTAGATCCGGCGCGGGTATTTAAAGGACGCCCCCTTCCCGGCAGGATGGGAGGCCGTAAACAAGTGGTGCAAAATCTTCAGGTAACCCGGGTGGATAGTTCCAAAAACATATTGCTGTTAAAAGGATCTATTCCGGGTCCCCGGGGGGCCCTGGTAGAGGTTAAATCAGCTGCCAAAGCCGGTCGGTGAGGGTGCGCTAGAAAGGAGAGCCGTGAGAACGATGCCTAAGTTAGTGATATACAATCAACAGGGGGAACAGATAGGCCAGGTGGAACCCCCGGCAAGTTTATTTGAAGCCCCTTTTAAAAAAGGTGCTTTGTACCATACCCTGGTTTCCCAGGCAGCCAGGCAACGGCAGGGCAGTGCTTCCACCAGGACCCGCAGCCAAGTCAGGGGAGGAGGTAGTAAACCCTGGCCCCAGAAAGGTACCGGGCGAGCTCGCCACGGCAGCACCCGCTCTCCCATCTGGATCGGTGGAGGTGTAACTTTCGGGCCCCAACCTCGGAATTTCGGGTATAAGGTGCCTAAAAAAGTTCGTCGAGCTGCTTTAAACACCGCTCTTTCCGCCAAGAACAAACAGGGAAAGATACTGGTGGTAGACACTATAACCCTGAGCAGACCTCATACCAGGGAAGTAGTCAATATGCTGGATTCCTTTAAGGTGGCGGGGAAAGTTCTGTTTGTAACCGCCCGGCCGGACCAGAATTTAATTAAATCCGCCCGCAATATTCCGGGGGTAAGCACCATCTTTTCCCAGTTGCTTAACGTGCTGGATATTTTGAATCATGATTACCTGATATTTACCAGGGAGGCCCTGCAGCAACTGGAGGAGGTGTATGGAGGATGAATTCAGCCCGGGAGATAATTATTCGCCCGCTGGTTACAGAAAAATCGACTGCGCTTATGGAAGGGTTAAAATATACTTTTTTGGTGAAGCGAGAGGCAAATAAAATTCAAATCAAGGAAGCCATAGAAAAGATATTTGAGGTAAAGGTTCAATCTGTAAACACCATTAATTATAGGGGAAAAAAGCGGAGGTTGGGCCATTATCCGCCGGGGATTAAACCCCGCTGGAAAAAGGCAATAATTACCTTGCGACCGGAAAGCAAGCCGATTGAAATATTTGAGGGTCGTTAACAGGGAGGGATTATGGTGGCTATAAAAAAATATAAACCTACTTCGCCGGGACGCCGTTATTTTACCGGACCTACTTTTGACGATGTTACCGCCGACCGGCCAGAAAAATCGCTGCTGGCCCCGTTAAAGAAAAACTCCGGACGCAACAGCCATGGGCGGATCACGGTTCGCCATCGAGGTGGTGGACATAAGCGCAGGTATCGGCTTATCGATTTTAAACGGGATAAAGACGATATTAAAGCCCGGGTAGCCAGCATTGAGTATGATCCCAACCGATCAGCGCGAATTGCATTGCTGCATTACCTGGATGGCGAGAAACGCTATATCCTGGCACCCTCGGGACTGCAGGTGGGACAGATGGTGATGTCGGGAAAAAGTGCGGAAATCAGACCGGGGAATGCCCTTCCTCTACGCCAGATCCCGGTGGGTAGCTTTGTTCACAATATCGAGCTTCAGGAGGGACATGGAGCACAGCTGGTTCGTTCTGCCGGGGTGGCTGCCCAGTTATCGGCCAAAGAAGGGAAATTCGGGCATATACGACTGCCTTCGGGAGAGGTGCGTTTGATATCACTTGATTGCAAGGCTACAATTGGGCAGGTCGGCAATATTGAACATGAAAATATAACCATAGGAAAGGCCGGGCGCCGGCGGTGGCTGGGGCGCAGGCCGTCAGTGCGCGGGTCGGCCATGAACCCGGTGGATCACCCCCATGGCGGCGGGGAGGGAAAATCCCCGATTGGTATGCCGGGGCCGGTTACTCCCTGGGGGAAACCAACCTTGGGATACAAAACCCGCAAAAAGAAAAAACAATCCGACCGGTATATTGTGCGCTCCCGTCATGACAAGTAACAGGAAGGGGGAGTATAATTGTCACGTTCTTTAAAAAAAGGCCCCTATGTTGAAACCAGGTTGTTTGAAAAGATCAAACTGATGAATGAGAAACGGGAAAAAAAGGTGATCAAAACCTGGTCTCGCCGTTCTACAATTTTTCCCGAGATGGTGGGGCATACCATCGCGGTTCATGATGGTAGAAAGCATGTTCCAATATATATCAGTGAGGATATGGTGGGGCATAAACTGGGGGAATTTGCCCCTACCCGCACCTTTAGGGGGCACGGATCCCGTACCGAGCGCTCTACCTCTTTAAAGTAGGGAGGTGGTTTTAATCGTGGAAGCTAAGGCACAGGCCCGTTTTGTGAGAATCGCGCCGCGCAAAGCCCGGGTGGTAGCTAATCTAATCAAACAGAAGGATGTGGAAGAGGCGCTGGGAATTCTACGCTATACTCCTAAGCGGGGGGCTGAAATAGTATCCAAGGTGTTGAAATCGGCGGTAGCCAATGCTGAACATAATTTGGAACTGCCCAGACATGATCTGTATGTGGATCGCGCTTTTGTAGATGAGGGCCCAACTTTAAAGCGGGTCAGGCCGCGAGCCCGGGGGAGACGTTATCTTATTCGTAAACGCACCAGTCACATTACGGTGGTGGTTAAGGAAAGGAAGGAGGGTTAAAAAGGTTGGGTCAGAAGGTTAACCCGATAGGGTTTCGAATCGGAATTATCCGGGATTGGGATGCCCGCTGGTACGCCGGCAAAAAATATACTGAGCTGCTTCATGAAGATCTGCTAGTCCGGGATCTTATTCAAAGCAAACTAACCGGAGCTGGTGTATCCAGGATAGAGATCGAGCGGGCAGCCAGCAATCTGCGTATAAATATCCATACCGCCAAGCCCGGGATGGTTATCGGACGCGGTGGATCAGGGGTAGAAGGGCTTCGCAAGCTAGTGGAACGCTTGACTAAAAAAAAGGTGCATCTGAACATTATTGAGATCAAGGTGCCCGAGCTGGATGCTTACCTGGTGGCCCAGAATGTAGCCTCTCAGCTGGAGAAGAGGATAGCTTTCAGAAGGGCTATGAAACAAGCGGTATTCCGGACCATTCGTGCCGGGGCCAAGGGGATCAAAATAAACTGTAGCGGCCGGCTGGGGGGCGCGGACATGGCCCGGAGCGAAGGCTATCACGAGGGGACTGTTCCTTTGCAGACTTTACGGGCGGACATCGATTACGGCTCTGTGGAGGCTCATACTACCTATGGGCGTATCGGCATAAAGGTGTGGATATATAAAGGCGAAATATTACCCCCCAAACCGGGGCGGGAAGGACCTACCGGGAAGGAGGCAGGCGGCAATGTTAATGCCAAAACGGGTTAAATACCGTCGCCAGCACCGGGGGCGCATGAAAGGCCTTTCCAAGGCCGGAAATGAAATCCAGTACGGCGATTTTGGTTTGCAGGCCTTGGAGGCGGCCTGGATTACCAGTCAGCAAATAGAGGCAGCCCGTATAGCCATGACCCGGTATATTAAACGCGGGGGCAAGGTATGGATCCGGATTTTTCCCGATAAACCGGTTACTGAAAAGCCGGCTGAAACCAGGATGGGTAAGGGTAAGGGTTCTCCGGAGTACTGGGTGGCGGTGGTGAAACCCGGGCGGATCATGTTTGAATTGGGAGGAATTAAAGAAGATGTTGCCCGGTCAGCAATGCGACTGGCTTCCCACAAGTTGCCGATCAAGACTAAACTGGTGGTAAGAGATGAAGCAGGTGGTGTTTCCGAATGAAAGTCAAAGAAATTCGCGAGTTAAATGATCAAGAGCTGGAACAACGCCTGGAAGACTTAAAAGAAGAACTTTTTAACCTGCGCTTCCAACTGGCCACCGGCCAGTTGGAAAACATGATGCAGATAAAAGATTGCCGGCGTAATATCGCCCGGGTTAAAACTGTGCTAAGGGAGCGCACCTTAAGTTAGTTCGGTGAAGGGAGGGACTTAAACGGTGGAAACAGGCAGGCAAAAAATCCGTATCGGCAGGGTAGTTAGCGACAAGATGGACAAAACCCGGGTAGTAGCCATAGAACAGTTAACCCGCCATCCCCTCTATGGGAAAATTATCCGCCGGACCAAAAAGCTTAAATTTCATGATGAGCATAATCAATCCGGAACAGGTGATTTGGTGCGTGTAGTAGAAACCAGACCGCTAAGCAAACAAAAACGATGGGCACTGGTAGAGATACTGGAGAAGTCCCAGTTGTAGGCTTTTCTCCCTTAGCTAGGGGTTTAAAGCTCTAGGCTAGCACAGAAAAAGGAGGGGCACCCGTGATTCAAACGGAAAGCGTGTTAAATGTGGCCGATAATTCCGGTGCTAAAAAAATATTGTGCATACGCGTACTAGGGGGTTCCAGACGAAAAATTGGCCATATCGGAGATATTATTGTTGCTTCGGTAAAAGAAGCTGCCCCGGGGGGAGTCGTCAAAAAGGGGGAAATCGTGCGGGCGGTAATCGTTCGCACTAAAAGTGTCAAGCGCCGTCAGGACGGCTCTCATATTAACTTTGATGACAACGCGGTAGTGATTATAAATGAGCAGAATAACCCCCGCGGGACCCGTATCTTTGGGCCCGTAGCCCGGGAGCTCAGGGAAAAAGATTTTATGAAAATTATTTCCCTGGCGCCGGAAGTTATTTAGCGGCGATTACCAAGGAGGTGTTCTTTTAAGATGCCCTCAAGGAAATTATTTGTTCGGCTAGGAGACAAGGTGCTGATCCTGTCCGGAAAGGATAAAGGGAAAAAGGGGAAAGTTATTGCTGCCGAACCCGGATCAGGGAAGGTGAAGGTGGAAGGGGTCGGCATTGTAAAAAAACATGCCAAGGCGACCTCTAAGGTTCCACAGGCCGGCATCAGAGAAATAGAGGCACCGATTGCCGCCTCCAGGGTAATGATAATTTGCCCGGCCTGTAACAAACCCACCCGGGTGCGGAAAGAGATAACTTCTGACGGTAAACGGGTTCGAATATGCAGGCGTTGCGGTGAATCGGTGGATAAGTAAGGAGGATGAAGTTATGTCGCTGCTTAAGAAAAAATTTGTTGAAGAGGTAAGACCTGCACTGATAGAAAGGTTTCAGTATAAGAATTTGCACCAGGCCCCCCGGATTGAAAAAGTAGTGATTAACATGGGGGTAGGTGTAGGCAAAGAAAACCCTAAAATTCTGGAGGCAGCGGTGGAAGACCTGGCCAGGATTACCGGGCAGAGACCGGTAATCACTCGGGCTCGCAAATCGGTAGCTAGTTTCAAATTACGGGAAGGGATGGCTATCGGTTGCAAGGTTACTTTACGGGGCTTAAGGATGTATGATTTTCTATATAAGCTATTTAACGTGACTTTGCCTAGGGTCAGAGATTTCCGGGGGATTTCGCCACGTTCTTTTGACGGACGGGGAAATTTTACCCTGGGTCTTTCGGAGCAGTTGATATTTCCAGAGATCGATTACAGTCAGGTAGAAAAAATTATGGGTATGGACATAGTGATTGTTACTACTGCTGCTACTGATGAGGAAGCCCGGGAACTTTTAGCCCGGCTAGGTATGCCGTTTAAAGCGGCATAACTAATTTACAAATATGAACCAATATTAAAAGGAGGAACAGGATGGCCAAGAAATCCTTGGTAGCTAAAGCTAAATGTAAACCAAAATATTCAGTGCGTTCATATAATCGCTGCCGGCTGTGCGGCCGTCCCCGGGCGTATCTACGGAAATTTGGAATGTGCCGCCTTTGCTTTCGTCATCTAGCCAACGAAGGAAAGATTCCCGGCGTTAGAAAAACTAGCTGGTAGATGAACAGAAGGGAGGTTTTCCAACCATGACCACCGATCCGATAGCTGATATGCTTACCCGGGTTCGAAACGCCAACCTGGCTCGCCACCAGTCGGTAGATATTCCCGGATCTAATGTCAAACGGGCTATGGCTGGGATTATGAAAAAAGAAGGTTTTATAAAAGATTATGAGGTGATCGAGGATAACAAGCAAGGCCGGATCCGAATTTATTTAAAGTACGGCGCTCATACAGAGCGGATCATTAGCGGATTAAAACGGATCAGCAAGCCCGGTCTTCGGGTCTATGCCAGAAAGGATCAGTTGCCCAAGGTACTTGGCGGTTTAGGGATAGCTATAATTTCCACTTCCCAGGGACTGATGACCGATCGGGATGCCCGCCAGGCCGGTTATGGCGGAGAGGTTTTGTGCTATATCTGGTAATGCATTAAGGAGGTTTACCGATGTCTCGAATTGGTAAAAAACCCATCTTATTGCCTTTAGGGGTTAAGGTAGAGATAGAAAATAGTAAAATAGTGGTAAAAGGCCCCAAAGGCCTGTTAGCCGGTGAGCTGCCCCCTGGCATTACAGTCGAACAGACTGCAGATAGTCTGTTGGTACACCGCCCGGCAGAACCCTCCCATCACCAGGCGCTGCACGGGTTGGCCCGCACCCTGATCAATAATATGGTGATCGGGGTTACTGAAGGGTATTCCCGTACCCTGGAGCTGGTGGGGGTAGGTTACCGGGCGGTCAAACAGGGCAAAAATCTGGTATTAAACATCGGTTTCTCCCACCCGGTGGTGCTCGAGCCTGAAGAAACCCTGGAGATTGAGGTTCCCAAAACAAATCAGATTATAATTTCAGGGATCGACAAGCAGCAGGTAGGAAACTTTGCGGCCAAGATCCGCCATCTTCATCCTCCGGAGCCCTATAAGGGCAAGGGCATTCGCTATGAAGGCGAGCGGGTTCGCCATAAAGTTGGCAAGACTGGCAAGTAACAGGGGAGGCAAGGTTAATGATTAAGAAAGAATCACGAAATACCAGCCGAAAACGCCGTCATCAGCGAATACGTTATAAAATATTTGGGGTTCGAGAACGGCCGCGGTTGAATGTTTTTCGTAGTTACAAACACATTTATGCTCAGATAATTGATGATCGAGAAGGAAGGACCCTAGCTTCAGCTTCCACTTTGGAATCGGAACTGAAAGTTGAATTGGCGGGGGCGAGCCATCTGCAAGCAGCACAAAAGGCAGGAGAGCTGATTGCCCGGCGAGCGCTGGACCTGGGAATCAAAGAAGTGGTGTTTGATCGGGGAGGCTATCTTTATCACGGACGGGTAAAAGCGCTGGCCGAAGCGGCCCGCGAAAAAGGTTTAAAATTTTAATCTAAAAGGGGGGATAAACAGGGTGACCAAAGTTGAACCATCGCAGGAACTGGAAGAAAAGGTAGTTCGTATAAACCGGGTGGCCAAAGTTGTTAAGGGAGGTCGCCGGTTTAGTTTTAGTGCTCTGGTAGTAGTAGGAGACAAGAGCGGGGTAGTCGGAACCGGATTGGGTAAAGCCGGCGAGGTTCCGGAGGCTATTCGTAAAGCCATAGAAAATGCAAAAAAAGATCTCTTTCGGGTTCCCTTGGTTGGGACTACTATTACTCATCCCATCGAAGGTAGATTCGGAGCCGGCCGAGTGCTGTTAAAACCGGCTTCGGAGGGAACAGGGGTGATTGCCGGCGGACCGGTACGAGCGGTGTTGGAGCTGGCCGGAGTTAGGGATATCCTAACCAAGTCCTTGGGATCCTCAAATGCGATAAATATGGTTAATGCAACTATGGCCGGCTTGAAATCGCTTAAAACTGTGGAAGAGGTTAGTGCCAAGAGAGGTATAGAAGTAGGCCGGTTAATGGGATAAGGAGAGATAATGATGGCTGGTAAGCTGCGCATTACTTTAATCCGCAGCCCCATTGCCCGCTGCCGGCAGCATCGCCGAATTTTAAGGGCGCTGGGGCTAACTAGAATAGGGCAACAGGTAGAGCATAATAATAGTTTGGAAATCAGCGGTATGATAGCCAAGGTTGACTATTTGTTAAGGGTTGAAGAGACAAAGGCAGACTAGTAGATTGTAGTTATAAGGAGGTATGGCGGTGCGGTTGAATGAACTATCACCCCCTGAAAGGACACGACAAAACCCCAAACGGGTAGGTAGAGGCATTGGATCGGGGCATGGGAAGACTGCCGGCAGAGGTCAGAAAGGACAGAAATCCCGATCAGGGTATCATCTCCGCCGCGGCTTTGAAGGAGGACAGATGCCGCTGTTTCAACGTTTGCCTAAACGGGGGTTTACCAATATATTTAAGCAGGTCTGGGCAATCGTTAATATAAGGGATTTGAACCTGTTTGCAGATGAAACGGTGGTAAATCCGGAACTGCTTAAAGCAGCCGGTATATTAAAATCGTTGGCATATCCGGTGAAAGTGCTTGCCGAAGGAGAGTTAACCCGTAAGCTGACTGTTCAGGCCCACCGATTTAGCAAACAGGCCGTACAAAAAATTGAGTTGGCCGGCGGGAAAGCCGAGGTGATTTAGCGGTGTTAGAAACAGTACGTACCGCCTGGCGAATTAAGGAGCTCCGGCAAAGGATCCTATTTACCCTGGCTATGTTTATTGTGTTTCGCGCCGGTTCTGCCGTGCCTGTTCCCGGAGTAGATCCCTCTAAACTGGCCCGTTTTTTTCAGCAGGACACCATATTCGGGTTTGTAAATATTATCGGCGGCGGCGCTTTAGAAAAGTTTACTATCTTTGCCATGGGTATAATGCCTTATATCAACGCTTCTATTATTATGAACCTGCTGACGATTGTAATTCCTAAGTTTAAAGAATGGGGCGAGGAGGGACCGGAAGGCCGCAAAAAACTGGCCCAGCTTACCCGGTACGGAACAGTGCTTATTGCTTTAATCAATGCCATAGGACTTTCTTTATTTATTGCCCGGGAGGCGATTTTGGAACAAACCCTGTTCTCGTATTTCACTATTGTGATTGCTTTAACTGCCGGTACAGCTTTTCTAATGTGGATCGGAGAGCTGATTACCGAAAAAGGGATTGGTAATGGCATTTCGCTACTGATTTTTGCCGGCATTGTGGCCGGCTTCCCGATTGGAGTGGGGATGACCATCGAGGGGCTACGCTTTGGTCAGGTTACCAGCGCCAGTGTTATCCTGGTGGTAGTACTGCTGCTGGTGCTGATTATAGGAATTATTGCTCTGGATCAGGGGCAGCGCCGGATAGGAGTGCAGTACAGCAAGCGTATTGTCGGCCGGCGCATGTATGGGGGCCAAAGCACTCATATTCCGATGAAAGTAAACCAGGCTGGGGTAATACCGGTGATCTTTGCTTCGGTAATCTTAAGCTTTCCGGCCACCTTGATCAATTTTATTAACCACCCGGTAGCCCAAAAGATTGCCGATACCCTGCGTTGGGGATCCAATCTAAACCTGGTGCTGTATATATTTTTAATCGTCGTATTCTCATATTTTTATACCGCCATACAGTTTGATCCGTTTCAAGTTGCCGGGAACATTAAAAAATACGGCGGGTTTATTCCGGGCTTGCGTCCGGGAAGACCTACGGCGGAATTTTTAGGGAAAGTTACCTCCCGCCTGACCACGGTAGGGGCGTTTTCCCTGGCTTTTATAGCGGTATTTCCCCTGGTACTTGAACGGATCACCGGAGTCCGGATTACTTTTACCGGAACCGGGTTGATTATAGTGGTAGGTGTAGTTCTGGAGACAGTCAAACAGATTGAAAGTCAAATGTTGATGCGCAGTTATCGTGGGTTTATGAAATAGGGGGCAGACAGTGATTGTAGTAAAAACAGAACAGGAAATTGCTTTGATGAGGGAGGCCGGTCGGGTTGCTGCCGGGGTGCTGGAGGTGTTACAACAAAAGATAAAACCGGGGGTTACCACCGGCGCTCTGGATAAGTTGGCTGAAACTGTGATCCGGAAAGCAGGAGGGAAACCGGCATTTAAAGGTTACCACAACTATCCCGCCTCCATTTGCACCTCTATTAATTATGAGGTAGTCCATGGCCTGCCGGGACTCAGGCAGCTACAAGAAGGGGATATTATTAGCATAGATTTAGGGGTACGCCTGAAAGGATATTATAGCGATTTGGCGGCTACTTTCGGAGTGGGAGAGATTGGAGCAGATGCCCGTAGGCTGATCGAAGTTACCCGACAGTCCCTGCAGGAAGGCATAGCTGCCATGAAACCGGGTGGCAGACTAACCGACATTTCTCATGCTGTGCACAGTTATGTTAAATGCAATGCTTTTTCGGTGGTCAGGGCTTATGCCGGTCACGGCATCGGCACCCGGTTACATGAGGATCCCCAGGTTCCCAACTATGGTCCTCCCGGTCAGGGCCCGCTACTGCAGGAAGGGATGATCCTGGCCATCGAGCCGATGGTTAATTCCGGTCACTGGGAAGTAGAGGTATTGTCCGATCAGTGGACGGTGGTCACTAAGGACCGTAGCCTATCTGCTCATTTCGAGCATACGGTGGCTTTAAGGGAAAATGGCCCCGAAGTTTTAACTGTTCTCTGATCTTTGCGGGGAGGACTGAAATGGAGAAGCTCAGACCCGGGCAGCTGGTTCGATCCAAAGCCGGCCGGGATAAAGGGAAACACTACCTGGTGTTAGAGGTTATAGGTTCAACCCGGGTTCTGCTGGTAGACGGCCGTGTCCGATCGTTGAACCGCCCTAAGGGAAAAAATGTAGCGCATTTGCAACCTTATAATAGGCGGATAGATTTTTCCAGTGAGCTGGCCTCGGGCAAGCTTACCGACGGTCAGATAATAAGGTATTTAAGTGAGCTAGTTTCCCAAGAGGCGCTTGTTCAACAGAAGGAGGATTGAAAAATTTATGTCCAAAAAGAAAGAAGTTTTGGAAGTAGAGGGAAAAGTAGTGGAACCCCTTCCCAACGCGATGTTTCGGGTTGAACTAAATAATGGTTTGAAGGTACTGGCACATGTTTCCGGAAAGATCCGTATGAATTTTATTCGCATTCTTCCGGGAGATCGGGTTTTGGTGGAACTTTCGCCTTACGATCTTACCCGGGGGAGAATTACTTATCGCTATAAATAGGGAGGTTAAAAACCATGAAAGTCAGGCCCTCTGTGAAACCGATGTGTGAGAAATGCAAAATTGTCCGGCGGGAGGGAAAGGTAGTAATTATTTGTGAAAACCCCAAGCACAAGCAAAAGCAGGGTTAACAGGAATAGAATTCCACCGGGAGGGGATTCTATCTGTGATTTGAACAGATACTATCCTCCCACAACCAATTAAGGAGGTGTTAAACCAGTGGCTAGAATTGCCGGGGTGGACCTGCCGCGCGACAAGAGAATAGAAGTAGCCCTTAGTTATATTTATGGAATCAGCAGGAAACGAGCTGCCGACATTTTGCAACATACCGGGATAAACCCGGAAACCAGGGTGCGAAGCCTTACCGAAGACGAAGCAAATCGCCTGCGCGAATTCATTGATAAGAATTATAAAGTGGAAGGGGATCTTCGCCGGGAGGTCGCAATGAATGTAAAACGGCTGGTGGAGATCGGCTGTTACCGGGGAATCCGGCATCGCCGGGGTTTACCGGTACGGGGACAAAAAACCAAAACCAATGCCCGAACCCGGAAAGGGCCCCGCAAAACTGTGGGGATCCAGCGGAAAAAATAATTTACCTTAGAAAGGAGGAGAATCTCTTAGTGGTAACCAAGAAAAAAACCACCAAGATCAAGCGCCGGGAGCGCAAAAATGTGGAATACGGAGTGGCCCATATCAGGTCCACCTTTAATAATACAATTATCAGTATTACTGATGAACAGGGAAACACGATCTCCTGGTCCAGTTCCGGGAATATAGGTTTTAAAGGCTCCAGAAAATCCACCCCGTTTGCCGCCGGGCTGGCTGCCGAGGAGGCAGCCAAAGTGGCGGTGGATCACGGGATGAAACAGGTGGAGGTATTTGTAAAAGGGCCGGGGGCCGGAAGGGAAGCGGCTATCCGCTCATTGCAGGCTGCCGGGTTGGAGGTAAACATGATCAAAGATGTGACTCCAATTCCTCATAATGGATGCCGCCCTTCAAAACGACGGAGAGTGTAAAAATTTATTAATATAAGAGGAGGTGTGAAGTAAAGCTATGGCACGATATAGGGGACCCGTCTGCCGTTTATGCCGGCGGGAGAAAATTAAACTTTACTTGAAAGGTGATCGCTGTTATACAGATAAATGTGCGGTAGCCCGGCATACCTATCCACCTGGAGAACACGGGCAGGGACGGCAGAAGTATACCGAATATGGGCAGCAGCTGCGGGAAAAGCAAAAGGCACGGCGGATATATGGGGTGTTAGAGAGGCAATTCAGACGCTATTTTAATGAAGCTGATCGTCGTAAAGGGGTTACCGGCGAGATCCTATTGCAATTGTTGGAAAGCCGGCTGGACAATATCGTCTTTCGCCTGGGTCTGGCTCGATCGCGATCTGAAGCCCGCCAGTTGGTGTGTCATGGACATTTTCGGGTTAATAACCGCAAGGTAGATATACCTTCTTATTTAACCCGCCCGGGAGATATGGTGTCGGTGAGGGAAGAGAGCAGGCAGTTACCGGTGTTCAAAGAGATTATAGAATCAGGAGGAAGCTCCGGCTCCGGCGAATGGCTTGAAATGGACCTTGAAAATTTATCGGGGCGGATAATCAGATTACCCAGGCGGGAAGAGATAGATGTTCCCATTGAAGAGCATTTGATTGTGGAGCTTTATTCCCGTTAATGATCCATGATTTGAACCTCTATTAGGGAGGGTTATTATGATTGAGATCGAGAAACCAAAAATAGAATGTATAAACAAAAATGAGCATCAACACTATGGCAAATTCGTGGTGGAACCCTTGGAAAGAGGATACGGCACCACTTTGGGAAACGCTTTGCGAAGGATCTTGCTATCATCGCTAACCGGAGCGGCGGTAACTAGCGTTAAGTTTGAGGATGCTCTACATGAATTTTCTACTTTGCCCGGCGTGCAGGAGGATACCGTTCAGATTATCTTGAACCTAAAATCGCTGATCATGAAAATTCATGACGATGAACCCCACACCCTGGTAATTGATTGCAGCCAGCCGGGCATCATTACTGCAGGTGAGATTACCGCTCCGGCAGAGGTGGATATTATCAACTCGGATCTGCCAATTGCCACCCTTGAAAAAGGGGGGAGGTTGTATATGGAGATCACTGCCGTAAACGGGCGGGGTTATGTTCCTGCTGAACGGAACAAGACTCCTTATCAACCGATAGGGATCATTCCGGTAGATTCGATATTTTCTCCAATTAGGAGAGTAAACTACCAGGTGCAGAATACCCGGGTGGGACAGGTTACCGACTATGACAAGCTGACGCTGGAGGTGTGGACTGACGGCAGTTTGAAACCGGACGAAGCGATTAGCCAGTCGGCGGCAATACTGAGCAAGCACCTGCGACAGTTTATAAACCTGACCGAAAAGATAGATGAAGTGGAAGAGGTTGACGATCCCGAAGAAGAGGACCGGGAAAAGATGCTGGAAATGACTATCGAAGAACTTGATCTTTCCGTGCGTTCTTTTAATTGCCTTAAGCGTGCCGGGATCAATACTTTGGGTGAGCTTACTCAGAAGACTGCCGAAGAGATGATGAAAATCAGGAATTTAGGGAAAAAGTCAATGGAAGAGATTCAGCAAAAATTGGATGAACTGGATTTGTCTTTGAATAGTGGCGAATAACCGATAGAAATTATAAGGGGGGATATACGTGCCTTACCGCAAACTTAGCCGGGCCAGCGGGCCTCGACGATCCTTGCTGCGAAACCAGGTTACCTCCTTGTTGCGGGAGGAGCGAATAGAGACCACCCGGGCCAAGGCCAATACTATCCGCCCGCTGGCGGAAAAAATGATTACCCTGGCTAAACGGGGCGGATTGCATGCTCGTCGGCAGGTGATAGCTTATCTTTATGATGAAGATGTTGTGACCAAGCTGTTTGAAATCATCGCTCCCCGCATGGAGGCGCGAGAAGGGGGATATACCAGGATAGTTGAAAAAGGCGAAAGGCGGGGCGATGGAGCGCCGATAGTAATCCTTGAGCTGGTGAAATAATTGCCGGAAGTTCAGGGATCACCCTTAAAAACCGGAGTGATGTTGGAGGCCAGGGAACTTTATTTTTCATATCTGCCGGAAGAAGACGGTGCTCCATTTGCCTTGTCGGAGATAAGCCTGGTTGTTAAAAGGGGAGAACATATTTCCATTATTGGCCCCAGCGGTTCCGGTAAAACCACCTTGCTAAAAAATTTCAATGGCTTACTTATCCCCACCTTCGGAGAAATTTTGGTAGATGGACTATTTACATCCCATGAGCCCAATTTACCGCCTATCCGGCGCAACTGCGCCATGATTTTTCAAAATCCCGATAACCAGCTGGTGGCCACCACTGTAGAGGAAGAGATAGCCTTCGGTTTGGAAAATTACCGGGTAAGCTCCGAACGGATCCGGAAGCAGGTGAATTGGGCCATGAGGAAACTGAACATCTTTCATCTGGCCGAACATCCACCCCATCTGTTATCAGGGGGCCAGAAACAAAAAGTTGCTATTGCCTCCGTGCTGGCCATGCGCCCACAATGTCTGTTGGCCGATGAACCTACCTCCATGTTGGATCCGGGCGACCGCCGGGAATTGCTGAAGCTGTTGCAATCGCTTAAGCGAGAGCTGGGCTTAACTTTGATTCAGGTGACTCACTATCTGGAAGAAGCTGTTTCAGCAGATCGGGTGTTGCTACTTCACCGGGGCAAGGTGTATGCTGATGGCCCTCCCGGGGAGGTGCTTTCAGATCTGGATAGGATGCGCGTTGCCGGCATGGCTTCCACTACGGCGGTGGAACTGGCCGCTCTGCTTAGGAAAGACGGAATCAGGCTTCCAGGGGGAATTGTTGAAAACCGGGAGCTGGTGGACAGCTTATGTTCATTGAAACGGAAGAGCTAATCCACATATATTCCCCGGGTACATCCTGGGAGTGTACAGCGCTCAAGGGGATTACCCTTTCCTGGAATCCGGGCAGTTTTGTGCTGGTTGCCGGACCCTCCGGTTCCGGCAAATCTACTTTAATTCAACATTTTAACGGATTGCTTAAACCCAGTTCCGGGCGGGTGGTAATAAACGGACAGTTACTTGGCTCCGACAAACAGGAACTGAACCGGATCCGGAGATGTCTGGGGATGGTCTTTCAAATACCCGAGCAACAATTTTTTTCCGAGACCGTATTTAACGAGGTAGCATTTGCCCCCAAAAACTCCGGTTTAACTCCTATGCAGATTGCCCGACGGGTTAAAAATTCACTGGAACTGGTAGGGTTGGACTACAATCAGGTGCGGAAGCGTTCCCCGTTTAGCCTTAGCGCCGGCCAGCAGAGATTGGTGGCTATTGCTTCCGTGCTGGCTTTAAATCCACGGGTTCTGGTGCTCGACGAGCCTGCTGCCGGGTTGGATTCCGGAGGGCGACAACATTTGGCCGAGCTGCTTGGTCAGCTCCACCGGTTGAAAGGGATGACGGTGATTGTGGTTACCCACCGGCTGGAAGATTTCATAGCCTTCGCAAATCAGATCCTGTTTTTGGATCAAGGCCGGGTGATAAGCTCTGGAAGTGTAGAACAAGTATTAAATGATCGGGAATTATGGCGGCATTATGATTTCTATTTGCCGCCGATAACGGATATCATGCGGCGGTTGGCTTTTAGCGGAGCGGAAGTCAGCACTGCGGTGTTTGAGTTACAGGCAGCCCGGCGGGAGATAATCTCCTGGTGGAGGCGGGGCAGTGATTAACCCGGCGATCTTTGGTCAGTACATCCCCGGCAAATCATTTTTACACTGCTTAACCCCCCAGATCAAACTTCTTTCTCTCCTGGCTTTGCTGGTGGCCCTATTTGTAATCAAAAGTTTTCTAGGGCTGGGACTGTTTATGATATTAATCGTGGGATTATACGGTTATTCCGGGATGTCTTTACGCCGGTTGATAACCGGCCTGAGGCCAGTTTTATACATAATCATATTTACTCTGGCTGTGTATACCCTGTCTGCTCGGGGGGGAGTGGTGCTTTTGCGGGTGGGGCGATTTACAGTAGAATCCCAGGGGATAAGCGAGGGCTTGTTTATGGTTTTCCGGTTAATATTGCTGATATGGATATCTTTGCTGCTTACCCTTACTACTGCTCCTTTGTCATTGACGTCAGGGATAGAGGTTCTTTTAAAACCGCTTAGGTGGCTTAGGTTTCCGGTGGCAGAGATAGCTTTGATCATGACCATTGCCATAAGATTTATTCCCACCCTGATGGAGGAAAACCGGCGCATTATGATAGCCCAGATAGCCCGGGGGGCGAGCTTTGATACCGGGGGAGTTCGCCAAAAAATTCGCAACCTGACCCCTTTGGTAGTCCCCTTGTTTGTCGGTGCCTTTCGCCGGGCCGATGAATTGTCTCTGGCGATGGAGGCGCGTGGTTACCGGGTGGGAGCCAGCCGAACCTCTCTGAAAAAGACGGTGGCCGGCCCTGCAGATTGGCTGACCCTGCTTTGCTCGCTGGTGATACTGGCGGCAACTATAATCAGCGGTGTGTAGGGGGCCCCTTCCATCCCCGCCTAATCAAACGGAGCAGCCGATTAAAGGAGCTACCCTGTAAG
>CAYXBB010000035.1:0-16880 GCA_964463285.1 uncultured Syntrophomonadaceae bacterium
ATCAAGGGTATCGCTCCGGCTAAAAAATTTCCAGTCATGCCGGTAAGCCGCCCAAAGCGTTCTGCTCTCCGGAGAAGCCTGCGCAACACATATCCCCGCCCCTCGTTGGAGGGCAGCACTCCATCGGCTACTAGAAAAGTTATACCTCGGCTATGTTCGGTAACAATCCGCAAGGGAATGGTCTGTTTTTCTCCCCCGGGTGAAGTCAGCCGAACAAAATGTTCATACAGGGGGCGGATCAGATCGGTGTCATAAAATGTGGCTCCCCCCTGGAGCACGGTGGCCAGCCTTTCCAGACCTGCCCCGGTGTCGATATTGGTCTGTTTCAAGGGCGTTAGCCGGCCGTCCGGTTCCCGGCAAAATTGAGTAAACACCAGGTTCCAGATTTCCAGGTAACGGTCGCAATCACACCCGACGGTACATCCCCTCCGGCCACAGCCGGTCTCCGGGCCCAGATCGTAATAAATTTCTGAGCAGGGGCCGCAGGGGCCGTGCCCGATCTCCCAAAAATTGTCTTGGTTTCCCAGGCGCACTATCCGCTCCGCCGGAATCCCTATTTGGCGGGACCAGATCTCAAAGGCCTCCTCGTCTTCCCGGAAAATGCTTATCCACAGTCGATCCTCCGGTATCTGAAACACTTCGGTGATCAGTTCCCATGACCATATAATGGCCTGCTCTTTAAAATAATCCCCAAAAGAAAAGTTGCCAAGCATTTCGAAAAATGTGGCATGACGTCCGGTATAACCTACTCGCTCGATATCGGGTGTTCGCAAGCACTTTTGGCAAGTGGCAATCCGGGGATGGGGAGGGTTTTCCTCTCCGGTAAAATAAGGTTTTAAAGGCGCCATTCCGGCGCCGATTAACAGCAAGGTAGGGTCATGCCGGGGTATTAACGAAAAACTGGGCAGGATCAGATGATCTTTGCGGGCAAAATAGTCTAAAAAAATTTCACGAATTTGATCGCTGCTCATACCATCGGTCATTACCAGTTACCTCCTGCCGTAATCACCCCAATTATATCTTTTAGGCAGATTAAATGTCAACGAAACCGGGGCTTTTTAAAAATGAACCGAAAACCACCCGGTGGATTACCTGTACCTTATTCCGGCACATATTCCGGAACCAATCGGCGGGCAATACGCTTTGCGGCAGGCTGCTTAATAAGCAGGGTGTTTTTTTATTCATGTAGGTGTTTAACAAATATCCGAATCATAATTATCACCGGCAGGGCTAGAATTAACCCGGCAAACCCGAACAGTTTTCCGGCGAGCAACAAGGCAAATATAATAGTTAAGGGGTGAAAACCCGTGCTATGGCCGATAATTAAGGGATAAATCAGCTGCGATTCCACTTGCTGAATGGCCACGGTTATGATCAGCACTTTTAACGCCTGAGCCGTTGATTGCATCAGGGCAGCCAGCAAGGCCGGCAAGGCTCCGATAACCGGGCCTGCTATGGGAACCAGGTTGGTTATGCCTGCAATACCCGCCAACACCAGGGGGAATTTGAGCCCAATTATTAAAAAACCGATATAGGTTAATATTCCCACCGCCAGGCTTACCAACAGGGATCCCCGTAAAAACCCGCCCAGGGAACGATTTATATCCCCGGCCATCGCCAAAAAACGCGGCCGGTATCTCCCGGGTACCAACCGGATCAGCGACTGTTTTAAATAACGCTCATCTCTGAGAATGTAGTAGGTCAGAACCGGTACCAGCAACATAAGCAAGGTGCCGCCGATAACCTCAAAAGCAGATTGGTAAAGGCACTCCAACCGGTCAACCACAGCTTCTCCAATTCCGTCAATGTTTTTGTCCAACATCTCCCTTACATTGACGGGGAGGTTAAACCGCCGGTAATCTTCCTGGAAATGATTGACGGAGTCGTGAAGCTGTTGCAAATATCCGGGGATCTCATCCGCAAGCCCCTGGAGCTCTTCCACCAGTAGAGGCACTACCTTTACCCAGACCACAAACGCAAAAATGGCAAACACCAGGTAGATCACTATTATGGCCAGCGTTCTGGAAATTCGCCGCTGTTCCAGAAATAAAACCACCGGGCTTAACAGGTAGGCCAGCACCAGTGAAACCGCAAATGGGGTCAGGATCATCAACACGGAGCCCCGACTGCGGTACAACCAGCTCAGGAATAATAAAAGGAGCACGCCCAAAGCGGCGACTGCTCCAATTTGCTGCCAGCGGGACATCCGAGCCAGCTTTTTGACCACTGACAAGTATCCTCCCCTGGTCTTGAAATAAACAGGGGTGCACCCACCCCCATGAATTCACCTTGACTATTATTACCTATTATCCGGAAAACTATTTTAGAACCGGAAATCCTAAACCTGTTCCTGCTTCAGGGCCACCGGAATCAGAGAGCCGTCGGCCTCCACATAAAACATCCTGGTCTTCTGACAGGGCAGTAAGCAAAACTCTAAAAGGCAGTGCCAACAATAATACTGGTTGGTTCCAACCTTGCCGATATCAGTAGTATGACAGAGGGGACATTGCATTTTCAGCACCTGGATTCCGGGTATATGATAACGCTTATTATAACCCGCCTTAAACAAAAAAATACCTTAATATACACGGTTAATGTTGGGGGGCCCGGATGATCCCACCCCCGAGTACCAGATCTCCCTTGTAAAACACCGCCGCCTGACCGGGAGTAACCGCCGGTTGTGGATTTGCAAACACCGCCCTTACAAATCCCGATCCCTCAACCTGCTCCAATCGTGCCGGAACCTCCGGGGAACGGTACCTGATCTTGATCTTGGCATCCTGCCCGGCAATGAGAGAACTTGCCGACACATAGTTGAAGGATTCCACCTCTACTACCGCCTGGAACAGATCCTTTTTTCTTCCCACCACCAGGGTATTATCCTTTGCCCTTATTTCCAGTACATAGAGAGGTTCGGAAGAAGTTAAACCCAGCCCGCGCCTCTGCCCGATAGTATAACCGGTTATCCCCTGATGGGTCCCCAGCTTTCGCCCACAACGATCAATTATCGGTCCGGGGAGAGGAACCAAGCCGCGCCGGCTTAAAAATTCCCGGTAATCGTTTCCGGGAACAAAACATATTTCCTGGCTTTCCGCCTGCCCGGCCGTAGGCAGGTTAAGCTGCCGGGCAATATTGCGAACCTGTAGTTTGCCGAGATTCCCCAATGGAAACAGGCAATGGGAAAGCTGCTCCTGAGTAAGATTAAATAACATGTATGACTGATCTTTGCGACTGTCTATCCCCTTGCGCAGTAGATAACGATTTTCGGAAGAGCTGTATTCCACTCGGGCATAGTGGCCGGTAGCCAGGTAATTCGCATCCCAATCCCGGGCCTGCCGGTAGAGGGCGGCAAATTTCACCTGCCGGTTGCATATCACACAGGGATTGGGGGTGCGCCCCCGGCGGTATTCATCTACAAAGTAGTTTATTATTTTTTCTCGAAAGGTTTCCCGGATATCCAGGACCTGATGGGATATACCCAGTGATCGGGCGGCCTCTACGGCGCTTTCAATCGGATCTGCGTTATTCGAGGATCCCGGGGGGGCCTCCAGCATCTGCAGGGTCAGGCCGATCACTTCGTAATTTTCCTGTTTTAAGAGGGCAGCCGCTACCGAACTGTCCACCCCGCCGCTCATGGCAACGATTACTCGTTTCCTGATAATCTCACCTCCCTGTAGGGCTAAATCCCCTCCGGCTCCCCTTTTTCAAAGGGGGAAACCGGAGTATTAATTCGGGCCCGCCCCCGGGTAACCTCTCTCAACCCGCTAACCAGTTCCTGCTGTATAGCTGCCGGAGCAGAGAATGTTACTGTTACCTGTTCAACATATTTAATATCTACAATTTCTCCCTCACAACTCTCTATATACCTGATCGCCGGACCAAGATCGTCATAATCAAGGACTATTTTGAAATATTTCAGCGGCTTTATCTCCACCAACTGCGCCTCCTCCAGACAGGCCCGGGCGCATGACCGGTAAGCCCTGGTTAATCCTCCGATTCCCAGTTTAACCCCACCGAAATAGCGGGTAGCCACCACTACCGCGTTAGTGATCCCGGCCCTGAGGAGCTCTTGCAGCATAGGAGGACCTGCGGTACCTGACGGCTCCCGGGCATCGCTGCTGCGTTCGATCCGGTTTTCTCCAAAACCCGTGCGGTAAGCAAAGGTATGATGGGTGGCATCCGGAAATTCCGCCTGAATGGAACTGATAAAATCCAAGGCTTCGCGTTCCGTGTTTGCGGGTGCGATGGAAGCAATAAACCGGCTGCCTTTTACTGTCAGGCGCATCCTCAGGGATTGTGCGACGGTGTAACCGGGTTCCCCTTGCTCAGTCATCCCGATCCACAGCTTGCTTGATCAACCCGCTCAACCTTTCTCTGATATTATCTAAATAAAACGTTTTAAGGAAAGTTATTTTTTTAGGTCCCTGCTTTATGTTTCGGTATTTTTTTTATTATTTCGGCATTCACTTGCCAGACCATATCCTAACCCTGGAACATTTTTACCCCATAAACCATCACTCCTCTCTTTCAGCATAGAGAAAGAAAGGAGTATGGAAATAAAAGCCAAGCTATTTAGGTAATTACCTCGGGGAGCTATGAATTAACGCCCCACATTCCCCCTGCCGCCCCGAATACAAAGCCCAAGAATAATTTACTAAACAGGTTAAGGCCAAAAACAAAATCGCTTTGGGTCAGTATACCGGCCAGCAGCAGTATCGCGATATATAGGGCACCTACCATCCCTCCGTGAAACCAGCCCCGAAAACCGATCCGTTTTCCGGCGTAGTAGGATCCGCACAACACCGACAGCAAGGATACCCCACAAGCCAGGTACGGGGTTGCCTTCTCCGGAAGGGAGGTAAAGTGCAGCACCAGGGAACAAATTAGTAACAGCACCAGTGAAAAAACAATCGATAGCAACAAGCCCCTGGTTATTCCCCACACCACGGAGCGATTCCAAGAAGGAAGCGGGACCATATGTCCAGAGAGATTCATAGACTCACCCCCTAACAGCCTATGAATCGTTGTTAAAAATTATTCATCTTCTCCCAATACCCGATCCACTGCCGCCCGGGCAAATTTAACGTTCAGGTTGTCGGCAATTTTTAAACTCAGGGTATCTTCGTCAATTTCTTTGATTATCCCATAAATTCCTCCGATGGTTACCACCCGATTTCCCTTTTCCAGACTGCGCAGTAGCTCCTGGCGTTTCTTCTGGTGCTTCTGCTGCGGGCGGATCAAAAGAAAATAAAACACCACAAATAAAATAATTAACGGTAGAAAAGGACCGAGCTGACTTAAACTTTCCGGCATTTAGACCACGCTCCCATAATATTTAGTTAGTTCGGGTGCCATCTCCCGATAGTAGCGGCTAAAATAGCCACCTTCAATAGCTTTTCTAATTTCAACCATAAATTGAGCCAAATAGTGTAGGTTATGGTAAGTAGCCAACCTCATCCCCAGGATTTCTCCCGCGTTAAGCAGATGCCTGATATAAGCCCGGGAATAGTTCCGACACACCTGGCAGTTACATCCATCATCCAAGGGAGATGTATCAGAGGCATAGACCGCATTTCTAATAGTCAAATATCCTTTAGTAGTCATTACGCGTCCGTTGCGGGCAATCCTGGTCGGAAGAACACAATCGAACAGATCGATTCCCCTGTGCACCGCCTCCAGCAAAACATCCGGAGTACCAACTCCCATCAAATAACGGGGTTTATCAAACGGCATCAGGGGGGTTACCTTCTTCAGAACATTATACATTAGTTCCTTGGGCTCCCCTACGCTTAATCCTCCCAGGGCATACCCGGGGAAATCCATTTTCACCAACTCTTCTGCCGATAACGCTCTTAAATCGGTAAACACACCCCCTTGAATAATCCCAAATAGTGCCTGTTCCCGGTGCTGGTGTGCCTGCAAACAGCGCCAGGCCCATTGGGTGCTCCTTTCTACCGCCTGTTTGGCTTCCTCCCATGAACAGGGATAGGAGGTACAATGGTCCAAAGCCATTGCAATATCTGCACCCAGCACATTTTGGTTCCTGATTACCCGCTCTGGGGTCAGGTAATGCGTGGATCCATCAATATGAGAACAAAAGGTTACTCCGTGATCATCCAACTTGCGCAACCGGTTCAGGCTGAACACCTGGAAACCCCCGCTGTCCGTCAGCAGGGCTTCCGGCCAGTTCATGAAACGGTGCAGTCCTCCGGAACGGGCGATTATCTCTAACCCGGGGCGTAGGTAAAGATGATAACTGTTGGCCAAAATTATTGGAAACCCCAATTCCTGAAGCTCCTGTACAGTTATCGCTTTTACCGTAGCCAAGGTTCCTACCGGCATAAATGCCGGTGTCTGAATCTCTCCGTGAGACGTAACCAGACACCCCCTGCGGGCACCTGTTTCCGGGCAGGAAGCAGTAACTTGATACCGAATGGGCATTATTGCCACCTACGCTTATAGCTTATATTAACCCCTACAGGCTGTCAATTATACTTTTAATCCCTTTATCTTTACAATACTAACATACAATCGCCAAAACTATAAAAACGGTATCCGGCATTAATCGCTTCTCGATAGGCTTTTTTTAGAAAATCCATTCCGGAAAAAGCGCTGACCAGCATTAACAAGGTAGAGCAGGGTAAATGGAAGTTAGTCAACAGGGTATCTACCACTTTGTATTTGTATCCCGGGTAAATAAAAAGATCGGTCCACCCGGCCCGGGCCTCCACCCGTCCCCCTTCCAGGCCTACAGTCTCCAACACCCGGCAGGAGGTGGTACCTGCCGCCACCACCTTTCCCCCATTTTGCTTAACTTGATTAATCTTCTCGGCAGTATCTTCCGTTATCTCGAAATATTCCCGGTGCATAAGGTGGCGGTTGATCTGATCCACCTTAACCGGTTGAAAGGTGCCCGGCCCGATATGCAGGGTAACAAATGCCCGATCGATCCCCCGTTCGGCGAGCGCCTCAAATATTGCCGGTGTAAAGTGAAATCCCGCGGTGGGCGCCGCTGCAGAACCTTGTCGGGAGGCGTAAATGGTCTGGTACAAATCAGGATCCCGGACATTTTTTTTGATATAAGGAGGCAGAGGTACTTTCCCAATCTGCGGCAGCAATTTTTCTACCGGTTGATTAAATTCTACCAGGCGCTGTCCTTCCCCGGTATCTCCCAGCACCACCGCTTCCAGACCATAACCGAATTCCACCCGGGCACCAGTTTTAAGTCTTCGCCCGGGCCTGGCCATTACCTGCCAACGGCAGTTATTCTCCTGATGCAGCAGTAAAAATTCAACCTTGCCCCCGGTACCGACACGCCGGCCGGGCAATCGGGCCGGAATAACCCGGGTGTTGTTTAATATCAGCAGATCACCGGGTTCAAGAAACCCGGGAAACGCACAAAAGGAATTATGTTCAATGGTTAGACCTCCGCGCCTGAGCACCATCATCCGGGATTGATCGCGCCTGAGGAGCGGTTCCTGGGCGATCAACTCCAAGGGGAGGTGGTAGTTAAAATCCTGCAAACTCAGTTCGTTGTGATTGTGGAGGCAAGTTCCCGTTTCTGCTACACCCGTCTGTTTAATGGTATTAATCGTACACCCACCCATTTATCGGTATCGTAGGAACAAGCAGGATTGTTCCATCCTCGCCGGCGGAGGCTGCCACACCTGCCTGTTTAATAGTACACCCACCACTTGGCGAGTCGTAGGGGCGGGGTTTCAGCTCCGTCCAAAAATTGCTGTTTCCATATATAATCAACAAGCTATAACCGGCGTAACAGATTCAGGACCAGGGTAAGCACCACACTGATGATGATCATCGTGACCAGGGGAAAGTAAAACACATAATGCTTGCCCCGTAGTACTATATCCCCGGGAAGCTTGCCCAAACCCAGGCGGCCGAACAGAAGAAAAATCAGCCCCAAGACCAACAAAACCCCGCCGATCATCAATAGGAATTTGCCGATAGATTCCAGGCCCATGCATTGACCAACCCTTTTCCTTAATCTTACCAATCCTTGTACCGACGCGTATCCTTCCTGGAACCCCTTTTAAAGGGGGGAAATTGACTTGTCGAATTTTCCCGACCTCCGCTCCTGTTTCCTGCTTCCTGTTTCTTGTTTCCTGCTTCTTGCTTCCTGCTTCCTGTTTCCTGTTTCCTGTTTCCTGCTTCCTGCTTCCTGCTTCCTGTTTCCTGCTTCTTGCTTCCTGTTGGGCAGGTAGAGTGTTTGTCCCTATTTCTTGATCACCATAACCGGGGCTGCGAATAACCGTCGGGTTTCAACCGTAAATTAAGATAAGAACAGGCAGTCTCAGTAATTACCCGCCCCCGGGGAGTGCGCTTAAGAAATCCCAGTTTCATCAAATAGGGTTCATAAACATCTTCCAATGTTTCCGGCTGTTCGCTGATCGCCGTGGCCAGCGTATCCAACCCTACCGGGCCGCCGTTAAATTTTTCAAACAGTGTAATCAGCAACCGACGGTCAATTTCATCCAAACCCAGCCGGTCCAACTGCAACATCTGAAGAGCCTCCTTGGATACCTCCTCGGTGATTATATTATCGGCCTTAACTTGCGCAAAATCCCGCACCCGTTTTAACAGCCGGTTGGCAATCCGGGGGGTTCCCCTGGATACTCGGGCAATCTCCCGGGAACCTTCCGGTTGCAATTCTACATTTAACAGGCGGGAGGCCCTGGTAATTATTTGTTGAAGCTCCTCCATAGAGTAAAATTCCAGGCGATCAACCACTCCAAAGCGGTCTCGCAAGGGTGAGGTTAACAATCCGGCCCTGACAGTAGCTCCCACCAGGGTGAACGGAGGCAACTCCAGCCTTAAGGAATGAGCCCCGGGCCCCTTGCCGATGATAATATCCAGGGCGAAATCCTCCATGGCCGGATAGAGAAGTTCCTCCACAATTCTTGAAAGCCGGTGAATCTCGTCAATAAACAGCACGTCCCCCCGGCCCAGGTTGGTTAAGATTGCCGCCAGGTCACCGGGCCTTTCTATGGCCGGCCCGGAGGTGGCCCTGATATTTACTCCCATCTCCCGGGCTATGATATGGGCCAGAGTCGTTTTCCCCAACCCCGGCGGGCCGTAAAGCAAAACATGATCCAGCGGTTCTCCTCGCTCGCGGGCGGCTCTGATATAAATAGTAAATTTCTCTTTGATCTTGTCCTGACCAATGTATTCCTCAAAACTTTGAGGTCGTAGACCGTATTCAAGCTGTTGCTCGTCTTCCGCTTGCCGGTCGGCTGAAACAATCCTGTCGTGCACCCCTGTACCTCCTTACCCGGTTTATCGCCCGCCCAAGCTCTGCAAAGCCCGGCGCAGTGCCTCCTCTTTGGATATTTGCTCTGTGCTTTCCCGGTGTACCCGGTTTAACGCTGCGGCCACCTCGAATTTCGAGTAGCCTAAACTTAGCAATGCTTCAGCAAGATCTTTTTCCAACCGGCTGCGCTTTTCATCTTCGGCCGGTCTTTCAATCGCTTCTGTAGATATAAATTTGGGCAGCTTGTCTTTTAGCTCCAAAATCAAACGCTGTGATATCTTTTTCCCCACCCCGGGAACCTGGCAAAGAAGGGGAATATCTTCCCCCAGGATGGCCCAATAAATCTGAGATACCGACAGCATTCCCAGCATGGATAGGGCCAACTTCGGTCCAAATCCGGAAACACCGGTAACCAGGTTAAAAAAATCACGCTCTACAGGCGTTTCAAATCCATAAAGAACAAGCTCGTCCTCCTTAAAAACCAGCCGGGTATAATAAGTGGCCTGGTTTCCGGGGCTCCCGGTTGAAGCTGATTCTGCACAGAGGGGTACATTTATCCGGATACCGGCCCCCCCCACTTCCAGGACCACCTCACCGGGGTTTAACTTCACCAGTCGGCCCCGTATATAATCGATCATTTTTATCCTCCTGTGACCAGTTGCCATCGCCGGTGTTGCAAATGGCAAATCGCCGCCGCCAGGGCATCTGCTTCATCGTCCACCGGGGGAATATCTTTTAGTTGAAGCAGCACCCGGACCATTTTTTGAACCTGGGCTTTATCCGCTTTTCCAAAGCTGGATACCGCTTTTTTTATTTGCAAGGGGGTATATTCAAACAACTCTATCTTATGCAAAGCTGCGGCCAGGATCACTATCCCCCTGGCCTCCCCCACCTGCAAGGCAGTGCCGGTGTTTTTGCAAAAAAATAGTTTTTCCAGTGAAAGAGCCCGGGGCTGGTAACAGTCAATCAAATTTCCCAGGCAACTGAAAATCTGTGCCAATCGCTCCGGCGCTGGATCTTTCGAGCTGGTCCGGATATAACCCGAGGCAATTTTTTGCCAATGCCCGTTTTCCTCTTCCACTACCCCGTAACCGGTAATGGCCACTCCCGGATCGACCCCCATCACTTTCACCGGATCACCTCGTTATTTTCGAACATAGATTATACTATTCTTTAGAATTAGTGTTAAATCCTTCCGCTTGAAAGGCAAACAAAAAACCGGAAGCCTGTGCGGGGAGAAGATATGCCTCGCCCGCACCTTTTCCGGAATAAAACGCCATTCCCCTCAAAAACACGCTAGCGGTAGGATAGGGTTTGTTATGCACGACCCCAATATTTGATTTCCCAGGACGGGTAGATGCGGCCTCTAACTAGCTGGTAAATGTCTCCATTAACATCTGCTTTTGTTCTTCTGTTTCAAACGGAATCCCGTTCTTCAAGTTTTCCCGGTCGGTGTCTTTTACCTTAAAATCAGTGATCTCGACCAGCATTCCCCCGGGCGGGTGTCCTTCATAAATCGCAATGCAGTTATCAAACAAGCCCAGGTAAAAGTGCCCCTGGCAGTGGGGACAAATATCTTGAACCAGGGTTAATAAAAAACGCGGCTGTTTCATCTCTGAACTTAAATCTGTTAAATGCCAACCCTCCGGAACATTTATATCCGCCGCATAACTCTCAAGATTATAGTTACTGCTTATCAACGCCTGAGACAAATCAATCAAGCTCTGAGGAGGTAGCGGTGCATCAACCGGAATTTGATGATCGGCATAAATCTGACTATGATCGCAGTAGCGGTACAGATACTGAACCAAGTAAGAAACTGTTTCCTGCTCAACAGCAATTTCCGGCTGACCGGTATTTTCGGGATTTCGCTTAAACCACCGGTCCCATAGATCACTGCGGGTATAGGTAAACAACACTATTACCGGCGCCAGCCCTACCAGCAATACCAGTATCCATAACCCGGCCCAGGCTGAAAAACGCCACCTTTTTTTCTTGTTTTCCTGTTCGGCCACTCTTTTCACCTTCTCCGGTACTGATCTTAAAGCGGTATGATGCCCCGGAAAGGTGAATATTATTCATATAAATTGCTCAAAAGGTAAATGCAGGAAATAAAAATGGTCCTTTTTAAATTAATTTCCCATTAGTTCAGTCTATTCAGCCATCAATTCCTCGGGAATATCAAAATTGGCATAGACATTTTGGATATCCTCATGTTCCTCCAGGGCTTCCATCAGGCTAAAGATTTTTTTAACCTCCTCCGGACTGGTAATGTTGACGGTGCTTTTAGGATGCATGGTCACCCCGGCACTGGTAACCCCCATTCCGGCTTGCTGAAAATAGCTGTTAACCTGTTCCATGTTTTCTGGAGCGGTAACCACCTCAAAACTGTTCCCTTCCAGTTCAACATCCTCCGCACCCGCCTCCAGCGCGGCCATAATTACCTCATCCTCGTCCAGATCCGTTTTATCAATAATTATGAAGCCTTTGCGTTCAAACATCCAGGCCACGCACCCCGCTTCACCCAAATTGCCTCCGTGACGGGACATCAGATGCCGGATCTCCGCTACCGTCCGGTTTCGATTATCGGTCAGTGCTTCCACCAGCAGCGCAACTCCTCCCGGACCGTATCCCTCATAGTTGACACTTTCCAGGCTTTCGCCTTCCAGTTCCCCGGTTCCTTTTAAGATCGCCCGCTGTATGCTCTCTCCCGGCAGATTGTTTTCCCGTGCTTTCTGTACCGCCAGGCGGAGCCGGAAATTGGTATTTATGTCACCACCGCCTTCCCGAGCGGCAACCATCAACTCCCGGGCCAGCTTGGTAAAAATTTTTCCCCTTTGAGCATCTACCCGGGCCTTGCGGCGCTTAACATTGGCCCATTTGGAATGGCCTGCCATATCTTATCTTCCTTTCTATGAGTAATGTAACCGGTCCCTCCTTCTGCAACCCGCTTTTTATCGTTATATGCCGGATCAGGTTGGATCGGGATAAATTGCTTTTACCACCGTTTTAATACCGCCCCGGGGATTGAAACTGCCGGTTACAGTCATGTAAACCGGTGATAACAATCCCACCAGATCATCTAGAATCCGGTTTACTACTTCTTCTTGAATAATCCCTACCTGCCGGAAAGAGTTGAGATAATATTTGAGCGATTTTAGCTCTACACAGCTCTTCTTAGGCGTATAGCTGATGGTTAACTCTCCAAAATCGGGAAGTCCCGTCCAGGGGCATACCGAGGTGAATTCCGGAAATATGATCTGTACTTCTGTCTTCCGTCCGGAAAACGGAAAAGAGATAGTTTCCAGCACTCCGCGGTCAATACTTTGGGGATCCTTGGCTTCAAATTTTGATGGTTCAGGTTTTTTCCGGTTGCATGACATTTTCTTCACTTTCCTTTCGAGCCCATTTCACTCCCAGGTAACAAAAAGGAGTATCGGCCAGGGCTAAGACTAGTTTAACCGTGTACTGGCTGAATATCATTGTTCCCAGCACCTCCCCCGGGACCGTTCCCAAGAAGGCCAGGGTAATGAAGACCGCGGTATCCATGAGCTGGCTGACCATGGTTGATAAATTATTTCGCAGCCAGAGATGTTTTCCACGGGTTACTCGCCGCCAGTAATTAAACGCCCATACATCATGGGTCTGGGAAATCAGATAGGCACCCATGCTGGCCAGCACTATCCGCGGCACAGCCCCAAATATGGTTTCATAAGCATCCTGGTGAGGCCAGGCTGGCGCCGGTGGCAGTACCCTCCCCAACTGTAAGTAAGCCGTGAGCACAAGGTTCATCAAAAATCCGAGCCAGACCAGGTTTGAAGCCTTTGTTTTGCCCCAGACCTCACATACTATATCGGTAACTAAAAAAGTAACCGGGAACACAAATACCGCCGCCGGCAATATCAAACTGCCCAATTTAACCAGCTTGACAGCTGTGATATTTGCTATCAGCAGGGAGGTTATAAATAAAGAAGTTAAAAAAAGCAGCTTTTTAGGCAAATTGTTTTTTACCTCCTTAAAACCGGGGGGACTTCCCATCATTGATAATTATAGGATACTTCACGCAAAGTTAAAAGGGCGCATTTATTTGGCTCCAATCGCAGAAGGCCTGTTATTTGCGTATTTAAGATATAAAAAGCGGCAGCCATAATAACGGCTGCCCTAATTTTTGTGATGAAATTATTGATACCCTAAATTTTATGCAGGTAATACGATTTGCCGCGCATATATATACTGCCGGCTAATCCTTAATAAACATCACCGAACTGGCTTTAACCAGGGCTGTAATGTTATCGCCTTTCTTTATCTGCATTTCATCCAGGGAACGCCTGGTGATGGTGCCAACAATGGATTTACCATTACCCAAATCAACCTCTACCTCCGCTGTCACCGTACCTGGAATAGTATTGACTACCGTCCCGGTTAATTTGTTTCTACCGGAAATCTGCATGGTCATCATAATCATCCCACCTTTGACAATTTTAGACTATTATTCACCTCCAGGTTGTTTTTATGCAACCATAAAGATCGACAGGGATTTTTGACCTTTTTGAGCAATGACCTAAAATATTCTACTGTGGGTGCCATTTACAAAACCTTATTTCCACCGGGGTAGCCAGTAGCTTATAATAGAGGATAGAAAATAAAAGGGGGCCGCAAATGGACGTCCATTGCTACATCACATTCCCCACCGTTTACTTTACCCTCCGGGCTGAAGCTGTACTATCCAAGGAACCCTATAGCTTCAAGTTGCTTCCGGTCCCTCGGGACATCAGCTCCAGTTGTGGTACGGCTTTGCGCTGTTCCTGTGAGGAGGTCGAGGTGATAATTGAGCTTTTCAAGAAAAACCTTGTTGAATTTGAATCTGTCCACCGGCTTGCCGACCAGGCCCATAAATAACTGTTTTTGGAGTGAGACAAGAAAATTGAATTGCTATTTTGATAATGCGGCTACTTCTTGGCCTAAACCCGATACCGTGTATAAGGCTTGCGAACAAAACCTCCGCTGCTGTTTTGGAAACCCGGGAAGATCGGGGCATACCTCTAGTTTGGAAACCGATCGTCTGATCTACCAAACCCGTCAACTTCTAACTGATTTTTTTAACGGGGGGAACCCGGCCCGGATTGCCTTTGCCCTTAATGCTACCGATGCATTAAACATGGCCATTAAAGGACTTTTAAACGCAGGAGATCATGTGATCCTTACCGCCATGGAACATAATTCTGTCCTGCGGCCTTTGGGGGGATTAAAACACGCCGGAGTAATTTCCACTACCGTAATTCCTTGCTCCCGGGAGGGTTTCCCCGACCTTGATTTGCTGAAAAATTCCTTTAATCCCCGGACCAGGATGGTAATCTGTAATCACGCTTCCAATGTAACCGGCACTTTGTTGCCCGTTAAAGAAATAGCCCGCCTAGCCCATCAAAAAGGGGCTTTTTTCCTACTGGACGCTGCTCAAACTGCCGGCGTAATTCTGATCGATGTTCAAGACTGGGAAATAGACTTGATGGCTTTTACCGGCCATAAAGGCCTGCTGGGCCCTACTGGAACCGGCGGGCTCTATGTGCGAGACGGAATTGATCTTAAACCCTGGAGGGAAGGCGGAACGGGGAGCTATTCGGAAATTGATTTGCATCCTGGAAAAATGCCGGAACGCCTGGAAGCAGGTACCTTGAACTGTTTTGGATTGGCCGGGTTACGGGAGGGAATAAAATTTATTCAGCAGACCGGAGTACTGAATATTCGGGAACATGAGCGTTCCCTGAGAATCCGTTTAAAAGCAGGATTGGAAAAGATCCCCGGGGTAACCGTTTACGGACCGGAAGATCCGGAGCTCTGTACAGGGGTTCTCTCCTTTACCGTGGAGGGGATCGATTGCGGAGAATTGGGCTTTGCCCTGGAGGACGGCTTCGGGATCCTCACTCGCAGCGGCCTGCACTGCGCACCGCTGGCCCATAAGGCCATTGGCACTTATTCCCAGGGAACCCTTCGCCTCAGCCCGGGTTATTTTAACCGGGCGGAGGAAATAGACTACCTGATCGAAGCAGTTTCGCAGGTGGCTACCCTAAAAACAGTTCATAGGGGGCGGGCAGGCTATATTCGGGGCTAGGCATCCTTGTTAAACAGCACTATCCGGTTGGTGTTGGTGCCAAAGCGGTTGTTTTTTATTCCCCATATATTGGAGGTTTTGGTAAATTCCTGTTCGTTTATAATTACTCCAGGGCAGCAAAAACCGGCGGTCAGCCCCAGGGGTATGACCTGCTCCTCCAGATTGATCTTTCCCGCTCGGATCTCCCCCACCTCAAAGGCCACCCACCCGCCGGGCCTGGTCATACGGTAAAGCTCTTTAAAAACCCGGCCCATCACCGCCGACCATTCCTCCACTGTTTTAGACATGGTAATCTTGCCTTCTATTTCCCGGGTATCTATGCCGTTGAACCAGCAGCGGAGCCAATTATCTTTTGAATACTGAACTACATCCAGAAACGGGGGTGAAGTAACCGTCAAATCAACCGAATTGTCGGCAATGGATTTGGTCTCCCCGGCATCGCATTCTAAAAATTTTGCGGTTTGCGAGGATTTTTTCAGGCTCATTATTGCCGCCGGTGCTATATTTCTCAACAATGAATAGGTTTTCCGCATGATCAGCTCTTTGGTATTCCGGTAAGCCGGTTTTTGATTTCGTTTTTTATTGATCTTCAACTGGCTTTCTGGAGAAACCGCCTGGTTGGGAGGCAGGGTGTAGACAGAGAAAAAACCGGGGGAATGACCGGTTAAACGATTGGTAGCCACCATCCGGATCCAGCGATCCAGATCATCTTCTTCCCCATTCATTTTTCTGTTTTCCAGGTATTGCTTCAAGGATACTATTTCAGCCTCTGTTGACGAATGATAAAACATGGACAGATCGACATCAGCCCTCAAAGATCTATCAATAGGTGCGGAATTTAATCTGCAACAGATTCCATCAATTATAGGAACGGAAAGGCGGGGACAAACAATTATCTTGCTTAATGGATTGATATCATTAGAAATCACCTTTCGGTTTAGGGTTGCAGCCTCAATTATCGTGGTACCCCGACCGCTGAAAGGGTCGTATACTGTATCCCCCGGTTTGGTTAAAAGGTTGATAAAAAAACGCGGAAGTTGGGCTTTAAAACAGGCCCGGTAAGATATCTCGTGTATGGAATAAGATTGTCTTTGTTTGGAAGTCCAGAATTCATTTACAAACCTGGGAACCATTACCCCGCCAATTTCCACCGGTTCCACACAGGTTCTCCTGCCCGATGGAAACTGTGAATGTTTCCTGGCCCCATCGGCTTCAAGGCCTTTAAAATAATTGTAAATCCTCTGTTGTTGAGTAGTCAATTGGCAATACCCCTTTTGCAGAACAAGATGCCGGGAGCGATCAGAGATAAAACCTTTGGCTCAAATAGCCTGGACATTCAGCTATACTTTTCTTTATACACCAGTTGATTCCCTCCATTTTAAGGGGATCTTTTTTACCAGCCAAAGTCACCGTCCCCGTGGCAGGTAAAAAAGGGCCTCCCTTTTTGTGGGAGGCCCTTTTTATTAAAAGTTTTCTGGCGGTGACCTACTCTTCCGGGGGCTT
>CAYXBB010000036.1:0-6429 GCA_964463285.1 uncultured Syntrophomonadaceae bacterium
TGTTTTTTATTTTGGGTACTCCTAAAGAAATATGGTGTTAAAGTCTAAAGACGGGTATATTGGAAATAGGCCTTTCGGTACACAACCATACCACTGATCAGCCAGCCATGAGGAAATTATAACATGCCTGGTATGTGTTGCCAAGGGGGGGGGCAGCGCCCCTAATTTTAGGTATATAATTAACTACAACCACGTGGTTTTCCGGTTGAAGTTCAGGTAATTAGCCGTTATAATAATAATTGAATTTAGATCTTGGGCCGGCGGGCGTGGCGGAACTGGCAGACGCGCTGGACTTAGGATCCAGTGGGACTAGTCCCTTGGAGGTTCAAATCCTCTCGCCCGCACCAAATGCAAATATCAATATAGGCACATATCTTGGTTGGTGAAAAGGTCTGGTAATCCGGGTTTTTTTTGCATTTATGGAGCAAAATTTATTTAACCCTCTTTATAGACTGTTTTGTTGATATAAATGGAACAGAAATGGTTCTCCGATTTTTTGAGAAGGCTGATCGAGGCAGTACCAATATTTATGTTCCAGAATTCCGGTGGGTCTAGGGAAAGTAACTGCATAAGCAAAAGCCTGATCGTTCCCCCGTGAGAAATGATCAGGATATTCTTGCCTGTCTCGTCCGTCTGGCCGGTTTTTAGCCGGCGTTTTAAAAACCGGTTTGTTCGTTTCCTCATTTCCACCAGGCTTTCTCCTTCCGGCGGGGGGTGCCGGTAAGGATCCTGCAGCCAGAGATTGGATTCTTCCGGGTAGGTACTATTTATCTGTTCCCAGGTCAGTCCCTCCCATTTTCCGAAGTTCAGTTCTCGAAGCAGGGAGCTGGCCTCCGGTTTAACCCTATGGTGACTGCCGATAATCTCAGCCGTGCGGGCAGTCCGTTTTAAATCGCTGCAGTAAAGGGTGGTGGGTAGCCGGTCCCGGTGTTGGAAATAGGCGGCCAGCTGTTTTGCCTGTTTCGTTCCCAAGGTGGAAAGGGCGGCATCGGTCCATCCTATATAGCGTTTTTGTTCGTTTTCTCGGGTGGAACCGTGCCGGATCAGATAAAGATTGATCATTATTTGCCCCCCTTATTGCTTATCCGGGCCTCCTCGAAGGTGGCCATCTCCAGCAGTATTCGCGCAGCCGATTCCACCAGGTTCATAGCCAGTGCCGCCCCTGTTCCTTCCCCCAGACACATATCCAGGTGCAGGTAGGGTTTTAAGTCCATATATTTAAGGAGAAAGGAGTGGCCCGGTTCCCGGGAAAGGTGGGAGGGGATCAGGTAGGCTTTGACGGTAGGGCAAAGAGAGACCGCGATCAGCGCGGCGGCGGTCGAGATGAACCCATCAATGATTACCGGGAGGCGGTGAGCGGCCGCCCCCAGGATCAGGCCGGCCAATCCCCCCAACTCCAGTCCGCCAACCTTGCTGAGAACCTCCAAGGGGTCCTTCGGATCGGGTTGATGAAGGGCAAGCGCTTTTTCCAGCACGGCAATTTTTCGATTCAGGCCCCGGTCATCCAGGCCGGTTCCTCTGCCGGTCAGCCTAGAGGGCGCCTCCCCGGTGAGGGCGGCCGCCACCGCGCTGCTGGCGGTGGAATTCCCGATGCCCATCTCACCGGTACCCAGTACCAGTGCACCTGCTTTGTATTCTTCCGCGGCGACGGTGATACCGGCCTTCAAGGCCCGGCAGGCTTCTTCGCGGGTCATTGCTGCCGTTTCAACCATATTGGCGGTTCCGTAACGAATCTTGGCCTTTTTAATTAAAGGGGAATTCATCTCGTTGGCAATACCGATATCAACTATTTTTACCTCTACTCCATTCAGGCGGGCCAGAACATTGACTGCGGCCCCCTTGTTAACAAAGTTAAGAACCATCTGGGCGGTAACCTCCGAGGGGAAAGCGCTGACCCCTTCAGCGGTTACTCCATGGTCGGCGGCCATGACCACAATCACTTTCTTGCTTCCCGGGGGAAAGAACCCCCCCCGGATACCGGCCAATTGCACCGAAAGTGTTTCCAGACAGCCCAAGCTTCCCGCGGGTTTGGTCAGCAGGTCCTGTCTTTTTTTCGCCCGTTCCATCGCCTTTTGATCTAAAGGCTGAATACGAGAAAGGGTTTCTTCGATTGTTTTCATGTTCAGACCACTCCTTTTTTAAATAGGCTTTAAGATTACCCGCCCCTTCGATGATCGCATCATCTACGCAAAATAAGTCCGGATACCATCGATCAGGTGTCGGTTCTCCCGACGCCGGCGGACGGCAATTCTGAAATAGTGTTCATTAAGCCCCCGAAAGTTGCCCGCCTCCCGGATTAATAGTCCCCGGGAGCCCAGATAGCAGTATAGGTGGTGGCTGTTTCCGGCCGAGGGTATCATTTGGGCCAACAAAAAATTGGCCGCTCCGGAAAATATTTCAAGCCCGGAAATTTTCCCCAGGCAACGTTGCAAATAACGACGCTCCCGGGTGACCAGCTCCACGGTTTTGGCTGTAAAATCGTCAATGCTGGTAAGGCAGTGCATCCCGGCGGTCTGAGCCAGGCTGTTCACCCGCCAGGGATCGCCGTCGCCGGTAAGTTTTTTAATAGCAGCGGCCGGCCCCATCAGGTAACCTAGGCGGAGGCCGGGTAGGGCCCAGAGTTTGGTTAGCGAGGTAAGCACCCACAGGTTTGGGTAGTTGGTGACCAGGGGAGCCATGCTTTCGGACCGTGGAAATCCGGTAAAGGGAAAAAAACTTTCGTCAATTAATACCCGGGTTTTGCTTTGTATGGCTTGATCCACCAACTTCTCCAGAAGGGCGCGGGGCAGGTAGGCTCCGGTGGGGTTATTGGGATTGCAGATAACAATCAGCGCGCCTTGCTGCAAAGCAGGGAGCGTAAAACCAAGGTTTGGCCTCCCCTGCGTCGGTGTGTCAAAACAAAAAGAACCGTCCCCGGTGTTTGGGAGCAGGGGTTCGACCCGGCAGCCGGTAAGCAGGGCCGCTTTTTCGTATTCGGCAAAGGTAGGCACCGGTAAAAATAGTTGACGGGGCCGGAGGCAAAGAAAAAACAGGTGGATCAGGTCGCTGGCGCCGTTGCCGATCAAAAAGTTCTCTTCCGGTTGATCAAGGGTTTCCGCTAAAAAGTGCCGGAAGGGGGCGGCGTGAGGCACCGGATAACGATTTATTTTGCACAGAGCCTTTTTCAGCACGGCTTTGAGCCCCGGCGGTGAGCCTAGGGGGTTGATGTTACTGCTGAAATCAATAAATTGAGCGGGCTGCCGGTTAAAGCGGGCAGCAGCAGCGGCCAAATTGCCACCGTGATCGCCGGGTTGATCGATCATGATATTGACCTCCTTTTTACCAGGCTGCAAGTCCGGCCAGGAAGCCGAACTCAGCCACCAGACAGGCTGCACCCAGCACATCGCCGGTGGCTCCGCCCAGGAGATGGGAGACGACGCGGATAAATAGCAGAGAAACGATAGCGGCGGCCAGGACGCCTGCAAGCAAGGGTAGGGAAATTGATGGATAAAATATCCGGTTGACGACGAGCAACCCCACCGGAACAAGGGTAGCGGCAGCAGCCTCTTTTAAACCCAGTTCGGCGATGAAAGATTGGCCAAGCCCCTCTTTGCGGGCCGGTGTCGTTACCGCTCCCGCCAGAACGAGGCACCACCGTCCGACCATCGGCAGGAAGGTGACTGCCGCTATCAGCAGATTTGGTTTGAGAGCGGTAAGAACGGCGTATTTGAAAAGAAAAAACAGGATGAGGGCGCAGGTGCCCAGCGGCCCGACCGCCCCGTCCCGCATTATCTGAAGGGCCCGCTGCCGGTCGGCGCCGGCGGCCAGGCCGTCAATTGTGTCGGCCAGCCCGTCTAGATGAAGGCCGCGGGTGAGTGCAAATTCGATCATAAATGTAAGCACCACCACCGGCCCGGGTGGAAAAATCAGCAGCTTTAAATAGGCTAGTCCTCCTAGAAAAAGGCCGATGAAAAGACCCACCACCGGAAAAAAGGGGGCGGCGCGGGAGAGAACCGGCCTTGCCGGTAAAAGAAGGGGCCCAACCGGGATGGCGGTTAAAAAGGCCAGAGCTAGAAAAAAGGATTTCATCGAAACACCTCCGGAAAAAACTGGAATAAAAATAAAAGCCGCAACCAGGAGAGACCCAGGCAGAAAAACAAGGCGAGGAGGGAAGCCTGCAAAAACAGCTTTCTGCCCTCTTTTAAATCGGCAGTTTCCGGCAGTCGCCCCCCCCGGTTGATCAAAGGCTGGGTGACGATGCGCCCCTCCCTGTGATCGGGGCCGCCCAGCTGCACATTGAGCACCGCCGCTCCCGCCGCCTCCGGCCGGCCACTGTTGGGGCTGCCATGTTTTCCGCGGTCCCGGTGAAAAATCCTCAAGGTTGCTAGAGTCCGTTGCCGGGGACCTTTGAAGGTGAAACCGGCCAGCAGCAAAAAAAGGGCGCTCAGGCGTGCCGGCAGATAGTTTAACAGATCGTCCAAACTGGCTGCTGCCCGGCCAAAATATCGATAACGGGGGGTTTTGTAGCCGATCATGGAATCTAAGGTATTGACCGCCTTGTAAAATATGGCCAGGGGCGGTCCGCCCAGGGCGGCGAAAAAAAGGGGAGCGGTCACCCCGTCGGCTTGGTTCTCAAAGAGGCTTTCCAAGGCGGCCCGGGAAATTTCTGTTTCATTTAACCCGGAGGTGTCGCGGCTGACCAGAAGTGCTGCCTTGCCGCGGGCCGCTCTCAGGTTATGCCGGGTAAGGGCCTGCTCAACCTGTTTGATATGGCGAAGCATATCTTTAACCGCGAGAGCGCTGTAGATGAAGGCGGTGGAGACCAGAAGCCCCCAGGGAAATCCAATATTAAAGGACAGTTTTACCAGGGTAAACGTCACCCCGTAGGCCCCTCCGGCAATCAGGGCGGTGAGGAGAAGCCCGCCTGCTGCTTCACCGGCCGGGCAACGTAATCGGGGTCGCAGGGCCTTTTCCAGATAGATGGAAGCCGCCCCAAAAAGACGCACCGGATGGGGGAGGCGGGGGGGATCACCGAAAAATAGATCGAGGATGAAACCGAAAGCCGGTGGTAGAAAGAAGGCCCAGAATAATGTCGGCATTATTTAAACCTCTTAGCCAGGCCGCAAACGGTAAACCAGACCTCATCGGCCCGGGCCGCTATCAGCTGGTTCACCCGACCCGCCAAATCCCGAAAAAGGCGGCCCAGGGGGTAGTCGGGGACGATCCCTGCCCCCACCTCGTTGGTTACCACTAAAACATCGGCGGGGCAGTTTTTAAGGGTGCCGGCCAGACCGGAAAAGTAGTCCAGAAGGGCGTTTGAGATGGCGGTTTGTTTGGCGGCCGGAAGGTCGTCTTCCATAGCCGGTTCTTTTAAAAGGTGATTGTTCAGCAGTACAGTTAAGCAGTCTAGAAGGACAAAGGTACCGGCACCGGCCGCCGCCAGGATTTTCTCCGGGGAATAGGGTTCCTCCGCCAGTTTAAAATGGGGGGGGCGGCGGCGGCGGTGTTCCTCCACCCGTTGAAACATTTCCGGGTCCAGTATTTTGGCGGTGGCCAGGTAAAGCACCGGTTTGCCGCTTTGTTCGGCGTAGCGCTCGGCAAAGCTGCTTTTACCGCTGCGCGCCCCGCCGGTGACTAAAATTAGTTTACCTCTGTTCAATCTTCGCTTGCTCCTTCCTCAGCATGGCGGTAATCTCTTCTTTATCGGCAACCACCCGGGCTCCCCCGGCGATCAGGTCTTTTAGGAGAAGGGTTGCTTTTCCACCGGTAAAATCAGACCATTTCCCGCCGGGGGGCTGAAGAAGGGCTATCGGGCAGCCCTCTCCCTGAGCGGAGCTGACCGCTTCCAAATTGCGCAGATTGCCTAGTCCAAAAGGGATCGGGGGGACCACGTTTAAAGCTGCTTTTTTCATCAGCCTCAGATGGGCCCGGTGAGCCTGAGCGGAAATTGGGGAAAAGGGGGGCAAGGCGATTACCGGCAAATCATAGAAGGCGGCGAAGCGGTAGCCGCTGTCTTCCGGTGCAACCGGACCAATGGAGAGGGGAAAACCTTGGGCGCGCAGGTATTCAAGGACGGGCAGGGCTTCTTCTCCTCCCCCGATGATATGGATCAGCGGTTTCCAGTTTTTCTTAGATCCGCTCTCCTCCTTGACGCTTACCTGCAGGCAACCGGTAAGGGGATGACGATAAACCAGGGCTTCGACCCCATAAGCCTCTTTTATCAGAGGGGGGGTGATCACCTCTGCCGCGGTTCCGGCGGCCAGGATACGGCCCCCGGCCAGCAGAAGCAGGTGATCAAAAAAGCGGACGGCCAGGTTTAGGTCGTGGAGGGCGGCGATCACCGTCATTCCCTGTTCAACATTCAGCCCGGCGATCAGCTCCAGCAGGCTGTGCTGGTAGCCCAGATCCAGGTTGGCCGTGGGTTCATCCAGAAGCAGGAGGCGGGGTTCC
>CAYXBB010000036.1:6439-15171 GCA_964463285.1 uncultured Syntrophomonadaceae bacterium
AAGCCTATGCGAAAGTCTCGGGCAGCGAATACACTGAAGCAAAGGGTGTGCTCGATTATTATCGGACCCACTACAATATGTCGATTGAAGACTTCGCTGAGATGGTCAACGCCTACATCCAGAAGCAGGAGGCGGGGTTCCTGGCAGAGGGCCCGGGCGACGATCACCCTTTGTTTTTCCCCGCCGCTGAGAGTAGTAATGAAACGCCCCGCCAGGTGATCGACCCCTGTTCTGGTCATGGCCCGGCGGGCAATCAGTTTCTGGTCATCGCCCTCTGCCGCAAATCGCCTCAGGTAAGGCAGCCGCCCCATCAAGACCGTTTCCTCCACCGTAAAATCAAAATCAGCCCGGGTTTCCTGGGGGACCACCGCCATGGTGCGGGCCAGCTCCCGGGGTGAAAAAGTTTCCAAATCCCGGTCGTTCAAAAATACTGCGCCGGTGGAAGGTTTTATAGCCTTGCTGATGCAGCGCAGCAAAGTGGTTTTTCCGGCACCGTTGGCGCCAAGCAGGGCCACCCGCCGGCCCGGGGGGACGGTGAGCTCCACCCGATCCAGGAGGGGATGGCGGTCATAGCAGAGGGTTAGGTTGTGAATGGTGAGCTTGATTTTCAAGCGCGTATCACCCCTGGCGGTCAAAATAACGCAGTTGTTTGCGCTTCTTTAACAGGTAAACAAATAGCGGCGCCCCCAGAAGGGCGGTGATGATCCCCACCGGCAACTCCCGGGGAGCGATCACGGTTCGGCCCAGGGTATCGGTGACAATGAGCAGCACCGCTCCCAGCAAGGCGGAGGCGGGCAGCAGATGGCGGTGATCCGGCCCGATCAGCAGACGAATAAAATGGGGGACCACCAGTCCTACGAAACCGATAATGCCGCTGGTGGAGACTGCCGCCGCCACCAGCAGTGATGAGCCGGCCAGGAGCACTTTTTTGATCTTTTCCGTGTCGATCCCCAGGTGGCGGGCGGTCTCTTCTCCGAAGAGCAGGGCGTTGAGATCGCGGTGGAAAAAATAGACACTGCCGAATCCGAGCAGGGCATAGGGAAGCATGATTTTAACCTTTAACCAGGTGGCGCCGCCCAGCCCGCCCATGATCCAGAAAACCACCTGGTGCAGCTGCTCGTCGGCAAAATAGGTGAGGAGGGAGACCAGGGCGGAAAGAAAAGCGCTAAGGGCAATACCGGCCAGCAGAAGGGGCATTACCGGGACCTCTTTCCCCACTCGGGCCATCTGGTAGACCAGGATGAGGGTAGCCGCGCCGCCGGCAAAGGCGAACACGGGGATGGCGCCGATCCCCCCCCAGGCCGCCGGCAGTCCGATCAGCATGGCAGCCACCGCTCCCAGGGCGGCCCCCGAGGAGATACCGATCACATGGGAGTCGGCCATCGGATTGCGAAAGAGGCCCTGGAATACCGCTCCGGCCACGGCCAGGGAGGCACCCACCGCCCCGGCCAGCACCACCCGCGGCAGCCGAAGTTGCAGCAATATATCTTTTTTGATCGGGTCGATCTCTATTTTGCCGGGCAGGCCGCCCAGATCGAGGAGAATGCCGCCGATCTCCTGCAAGGTAAAAGGTACCGCCCCGACGGTTATGGCCAGGGCCAGGACGCACCCCAGTGCCAACAGCAGGGATAAATAAAGGATTAGTATTTTTAATTGTTTTCCTTCCCATTTTTGTTTCAAAACGTTCACTCCGGTTAAAATCCCCCTAAATCCCCCTTTGAAAAAGGGGACTTTCTGTTTTTTTTCGGGCCCCTCCATTAAAAAAGAGGGCCGGGAAAGGTTTGACTGGTCAATAGTTGCCGAACAGCTCCGGGTAGAATAGGCCGGCGGCCTCCTCTACAGCCAGGCCCACCCGCGGGCCCGCCCGGTTAAAGAGGTCTCCATCCACCCCATGAATGCGATTCTCCAGCATGGCGCTCATCTTATCCCAGCCCGGCCGCAGGCTATATTGTTCCCGCACCGCCTCAACAGTGCCGTGATCATCGGAATAGAGGATCACCCGGGGGTTTTCCTGAGCGATCACCTCCGCACTCACGGTGGGGTAGTTGTCGTCAAGGTCGGCAAATATATTTTTACCGCCGGCTAATGAGATCACTTCGTGAATGAAAGAACGGTTGCCGATGCTCATCGGGGGATCGTACCAGAGCTCATAATAGACAGGGATTTTCTCCTCTTCGTCCAAAAGGGCCAGCTTCCTCTGGACACCATCCACCTGCTGTTTAATTTCTGCTACCAGGGTTTTCGCCTCTTTTTCGGCCCCGGTGGCTGTTCCCACCAGAAGAATTGAGTTATAGACCTGCTCCACGGACACCGGTTCCATGACCAGAACCGGGATATTGCGCTCTTCCAGAAGGGAGACGATTTCTTTGTGCGGGCTGCCGGCCAGCACTAGGTCCGGCGACCGGGTGAGGACGACCTCGATACTGGCATCGGTAAACCCGCCCACCTTTTCTATCCTTTCCACTTCCGGCGGGTAATTGCAGAAATCGGTTACTCCTACTACCCGCTCCCCCAATCCCAGGGCAAACAGTATTTCTGTATGCTGGGGAGAAAGGGATACAATTCTTTTGATCTCACCGTTGATTGTTACCTCCCGATCCATCTGATCCACCAGGGTAATCTTCCCTTTTACCTCGCTTTCGGCTGTTTTTTTTGTACAGCCGGCCGGTACCACCGCCAGCAGAACAGCAGTCAGCAGCAGAAAAAATTTTACCGTGAAACGTTTTTCCATCCTGTATTACCTCCTGTAGTAAGTTGGGATAAATCGGGCCATAAAAAAAGCCCGGTCCCCGGCAGAACAGGGTGGGACGGGAGCATAAAAAATGCCACGGGTAGGTTTCCGCGGCTTTTCTGGCGCTCTACCCTTTCGACCGAAGGGAATTTCATTGTTTTCAGGCAGGTCTCCTGGTTTGTGTTCATCGCTCATCCTTGCCTTCCCGGCCCTAAGGCCAGTGGTTACTTCAAGGGAGCTCCCACTTACAGTGGCGGGACCACGCCGGAATTTCACCGGCTTCCCTATTAAGTCCTAGGACACCTGAAAACTCACTATTAAATTTTACCTTTCACGACCACCTTATCTCAAGGCCTGCTATTTGTCAAACAAAAATATTTGGGGAATTTTCAAGGAGGCGGGTTTTTAGATCTCTTTTAGGTCCTTTGTTTTGTCTGGAGAATCTCCACTTCCCTCTTTCTTTAAAAAAATGAGTTTTTACAAAACCCGCCGATCCCGAAACAGGTTTCTTTAAAAATCTAGTCTTACAAGCAGGATTTCCTTCTAAGATTTACGAATATTCTAAGGGTAATAGCGAAAGTAAAAGAGGGGTGGGTATGTGAAGGAGTGTTAAAAGCAGCGCTGGTAGTAGAAGATCAAAGAGGGATCGATGTGTTTCGCATACTTCAGGAAACTATGGATTTGGAGATTATCGGGCTGGTTGATCTTTCCGGCAATCCCTCCTGGGTAACGGAGGAGGAGCGCCGGAAATACTATATTACAACAGATCTAACCCGGGTAGCTGCATTGCCCGGTTTAAATGCAGTAGTGGTGGTTAGCAGTGATCCGCAGGTGCAGGAGCGGTTAAAACCGTTGTTAAAACCTCATCTGGAACTTATAACCATTCCTTCCCGGGGCGTATTAATGACTTTGTTTAGCTCCGGAAAACAGTTAATCGAAGCCAGGTTACTTAAGGGTGAGCTGTGGGCCATTTTGAACTCCGTTCAGGATCCTATTGAGGTGGTAGATGCCAAGGGGGTGATAAAATATGTAAATCCTGCCTTTACCCGGGTATCCGGTATTCCGGAAAATAAGCGGGTAAACCAAAATATTTTTGAGGTTTCCCCCTATGGCGCTCTGGCCCAGTCACTAATTCTTCAAAAACCGGTGGTGGGTTATCGCACTTATGTGGGGGGAAGCGATGCGGAGGTTATTTCCAACGCCTCCCCTATAATTGTGGATGGAGAGATCAGGGGAGCGGTAGTGGTATTCCAGCTGGTAAACGATATTTTAAAGCTCATGGACCAGCTTAATCACAGCAATGCGGTGATTGAAAACCTGTACGCCCAGATCGATCAGATTTCCAGCAGCCGCTGGAGTTTTGACGACCTGGTGGGTAAAAGCAAACTATTTCAATCTACGCTGGAGGTAGCCCGCAAGGCTTCCCGGAGTGAGGCCACCATCTTTTTAATCGGAGAGGTCGGCACCGGGAAAGGGATATTTGCCCAGGCTATTCATAACTACAGCCCTCGCCGGGGAAGGCCGCTGATCCGTGTAGATTGTTCTTCTATTCCGGAGGCGGTTCAGGAGGCGGAGCTGTTTGGCTGCGAAAAAGGTGCATTAACCGGAGTGATTCAAACCCGCCTGGGAAAGATCGAGCTAGCCCGGGAGGGAACACTTTATTTAAAGGGAATTACTTCGCTTAGCCCTTATGTGCAGAAGAAACTGGCCAAGGTTTGGCAAGACAGTGAATTTTGCCGTATTGGCGGTGAGGAACCTATTAAAACAGAACTGCGCTTAATTGCCTGCTCCACATTTGATCCTAAGATAGCCCTTCGTAAAGGGCATCTAAATGAGGAGCTTTACCAATGTTTGAACGCAGTGGAGGTATATCTAAGCCCACTTAATAAAAGGTTGGAAGACCTGTCTTTGTTAGCCGAACATTTTGTGGAGTTATATAGCCACAAACTTGGCAAAAATATTCGTCAGATCTCTCATCAAACAATGCAGTGGCTGGCAGAATATGATTGGCCGGGGAATATTAGTGAACTAAGAAACGTTATGGAAAGGGCGGTAATTGTAGCCGAGGGACCGGTAATCGAACCCCATCACCTGTCTCCTTATGTAGGGAAGCTCAATGCTGCTATTACCCCGGTATTTGATGAGATTATGCCCCTTGAAAAAATGGAACAGATTCTACTAAAACAAGCCCTGAACCGGTTTGGTGAATCTCTGGAAGGAAAGAAAAAAGCTGCTCAAGCCCTCAATATTTCTTTGGCTACGCTTTACAATAAACTTAAAAAGTACCGTTCAAACCTTTAATTCCCAATAAAACAAGGCTGCAAGCTTCCTTATTGGCAAACAAGTTTTGAAAAAGGCTTCTAAGTATGACTGCCTCCAATGTTTTTGCGGCGGCAGTTATTGTGAAAGGAGGAATAATGTATATAATTAAGGGGATGGCCTATCGTTTACTAACATTTAAAAATGGGAGGTTTTCGGGTGAAACTGTACGAATATCTGGGAAAAGAGCTTTTTGACCGTTATGGGGTTCCCGTCCCCAGGGGCAGAATGGCAAAAACTGCCCAGGAGGCGGCGGAGATAGCTGCTCAGTTGGGAGAGGTGGTTGTTAAATCACAGGTGTTGACTGGAAAACGGGGCAAGGCGGGAGGGATAGCGTTTGCTTCCGGTCCCGACCAGACTCGCCGGGAGGCTACCCGACTGTTGGCAATGAAAATTCAGGATCTGCCGGTAGAAAGGCTGCTGGTAGAAGAAAAACTCTCCATCGATCAGGAGCTTTACCTGGCCATAACGGTGGATGGGGCTGCACGCAGCCCGATTATTTTAGCTTCGCTGGATGGGGGCATGGAAGTGGAGGAGGTCCCCGCGGAGCGGATGATCCGCTGGCCAATTAATGTTAGTATAGGGGTACAGGGATATGCTGTCCGGGAGATATGCCGCCGACTGGGGGTTACCGGTAGTTTGCAAAAGCAGCTGCTGACTATTGTGCCCAAACTGTATAACCTGTTCCGGGAATTGGATGCCGAGCTGGTGGAGATTAACCCCCTGGCTCTGTGCGGTCAGGAACTGGTGGCCGCCGATGCTAAAATTACCATCGACGACGATGCTCTTTATCGGCACAAGGATCTCCCCCGAGTCACTGAGAAAACCGCTCTGGAGCTTAAGGCCGAAGAGCTGGGGCTGGCTTTTGTGGAACTGGGAGGCGAGATAGCGGTAATAGCCAACGGGGCGGGTATAACTATGGCTACCCTGGATATGGTGCAACATCATGGCGGAACTCCGGCAAACTTTTTGGATATGGGAGGCGGAGCAGATCTGGAGCGTACCGCCAATGCGCTGGAACTGCTTTTGGCTACCGACCCCAAGGTAATCCTCATTAATATTTTCGGAGGCATTACCCGCTGCGATGTGGTGGCGGGGGCTTTTGCTAAAGTAAAGGAAAGCCGTGGAATTGACCTGCCGGTATCTTTCCGTTTGGTAGGTACCAATGAAGAGCAGGGAAGAGATATTCTGGAGAAAGTTGGAATCAGTGCTTTCCACTCCATGGAAGAGGCAGTTCGTCATGCGGTAGGGCTTTCTTCTGCTCAGGCATAAAACCGGAAGCCCGAAACGCAAATTACTATAAAGGTTGAGGAGGCTGTTATTGATGGCTATTTACATAAACAAATCCACCCGGGTGTTGGTTCAAGGTATTACCGGCCGTCAGGGTTCATTTCATACCGCGCAAATGCTGGCTTACGGAACCCGCCTGGTCGGGGGGATATCCCCCGGGAAAAGCGGGCAAAAAGTGGAGGGTCTTCCGGTTTATGATACGGTATTTGAAGCCATGGCCGGGGAACCGGCAGAGGCCTCTATTTTGTTTATCCCTGCTCCTTTTGCCCGTGACGCTGCCTACGAGGCCATGGATGCCGGAATCAAGATACTGGTTATTATAACGGAAGGTATTCCGCTGCATGATGCCCTGGATATAATGAGTTATGCCCGTCAAAAAGAGGCAGTGGTGGTCGGCCCTAATACCTTTGGCCTGGTTTCATCGGGGCAGTGCAAAATTGGCATCATGCCTAACCGCATATATATTCCGGGTCCGGTAGGAGTGGTTTCCCGCAGCGGCACCCTTAGCTACGAAATAGTTGGCAATTTGTCTGAAGCCGGCCTGGGTACCAGTACCGTGGTGGGTATGGGAGGGGACCGGGTAGTAGGTCTGAATTTTATTGATGTGCTAAAGGAGTTTGAAAAGGACCCTGCTACTGAGGCAGTGGTGCTGGTAGGTGAGATTGGCGGCAGCGCTGAAGAGGAGGCTTCCCGGTTTATTAGCGAACATGTGACCAAGCCGGTGGTAGCCTATATTGCCGGCAAAAGTGCACCTCCCGGCAAGCGCATGGGGCATGCCGGGGCGATTATCGAAAGGGGGCGGGGAACGTTTTCCAGCAAGATTGAAGCTTTAAACAAGGCTGGAGTTCAGGTGGCCGAGTTACCCTTTGAAGTCCCTTCCTTGGTAAAGAAGGCATTAGGTAATTAGAGCCGACAAGGAGGATTTAATAATGTACCAACAAGAGAAATCATCTCAGCTAAGTTGCCACAAAAAATCCTGGCAGGAGAAGGTAAATAAAACCTTGGAAAAATATCCGGAACGCAAAAATTTTAAACTGGATTCAGGCTATGAGGTGGAAAGGGTATATACACCGCTGGAACTGCCGGATTGGGATTATTCGGAAAAATTGGGATTCCCCGGAGAATTTCCTTATACCAGGGGGGTTCAGCCTACCATGTACCGGGGACGTCTATGGACCATGCGCCAATATGCCGGCTTTGGCACCGCTGAGGAAACCAATGAACGCTATCGCTATCTTTTGCAGCAGGGTCAAACTGGGCTAAGTGTGGCTTTTGATCTGCCTACTCAAATCGGATACGATTCGGATCATCCCCTGGCTCGCGGAGAGATCGGCAAGGTGGGAGTGGCCATAGACACCCTTGAAGATATGGAAATATTGATGAATCAGATTCCGCTAAACAAGGTAAGCACCTCTATGACCATTAATGCCCCGGCGGCGGTATTGCTGGCCATGTATATGGCGGTAGCGGAAAAACAGGAGGTTCCCCTAAATAATATTCGGGGGACCATCCAGAATGATATTTTAAAAGAATACGTGGCCCGGGGAACTTACATTTTCCCTCCTCGGGAATCGATGAGATTGATTGTAGATATTTTTGCCTTTGCCGGGAAAAACATTCCTTCCTGGAATACCATCAGTATCAGTGGTTATCACATTCGGGAAGCGGGATCTACTGCTGTCCAGGAGCTGGCATTTACCTTGGCCAATGCCATTGCCTATGTAGAGGCGGCTATTGATGCCGGGTTAGATGTCGATCAGTTTGCTCCCAGGCTTTCGTTTTTTTTCAATGCGCACGTGAATTTTTTTGAAGAGATTGCCAAGTTCAGGGCGGCTCGAAGGATCTGGGCCAAAATCATGAAAGAACGGTTTAGAGCCGTAAATCCGCGTTCCCTGGCCTTACGATTTCATACCCAGACGGCGGGTTGCAGTCTGACCGCCCAGCAGCCGGAAGTTAATATTATGAGGGTGGCCTTCCAGGCTTTAAGCGCGGTGTTGGGAGGGACTCAATCCCTGCATACCAATTCCATGGATGAGGCGCTGGCGCTGCCCAGCGAACATGCAGTCCTGCTTGCCCTGCGCACCCAGCAGGTGGTGGGCCATGAGATCGGGGTAACAGATACGGTAGATCCGTTAGGCGGATCGTACTATCTAGAGATGCTTACCGAGCAGATCGAACAGCAGGTTATTAGTTACATTAAACAAATAGACAAGCTGGGTGGGGCGGTGGCAGCTATCGAACAGGGGTTCATGCAGCGCGAGATTCAGGATAGTGCCTACCGACACCAGAAAGAAGTGGAATCAGGGGAACGGGTGGTAATCGGGGTAAACCGGTTTACCGGTGGTGATGAACTGCCCATGGATCTGTTAAAAGTGGATCCGGCAGTAGGAGA
>CAYXBB010000037.1:0-14756 GCA_964463285.1 uncultured Syntrophomonadaceae bacterium
AAAAAGGTTCGCCGCCGGCGAGATCAGAGAAAAGTATCCGAGGTTCTCCAGGGGTTGCGACGGGGAGCGCAATCCAAAGATAACCTGATGCCCTATATATTTGAGGCGGTTAAAGCTTACGCCAGCTTGGGGGAGATTTGCGGTGTGTTGAGAGAAGTATTCGGGGAATACAAGCAGCAGATTGTATTTTAAGGCTAAGGGTACTTTGGAAATCTGTCAAAACATAAAACTTATACTTTAGACCGAAGCACCTGATACAGTCTAAAGGCTGAGCATCGATTGAAAGGGGAATACAACTTGAAATGAACGGACAGCCTGTACGGGTGTTGGTGGGCAAGGTTGGCCTGGATGGGCACGACCGGGGGGCCAAGGTGGTGGCGCAGGCACTTCGCGATGCCGGGATGGAGGTAATCTATACCGGATTACGACAGACGCCGGAACAAATTGTAGAGGCCGCTTTGCAGGAGGATGTTCAGGTAATCGGGATAAGTATTCTTTCCGGCGCTCATATGCAGCTTTTACCTTTATTGGTAGATCTTCTCCGGAAGCAGGAGGGAGGGGATATCCTGGTGGTAGCGGGGGGAGTTATTCCCCGCGATGATATCCCTTACCTGAAAGAAGCCGGTATTGCGGAAGTGTTTACCCCGGGAGTTTCCATTAAAGATATTGTTGAATTCATTCAGCGTCAGTTTTCCCAAAATTAACTGATCTGTAATCTTGCAACAAGGTTACACGGGGGTTTGCCACAAGCTGTATTTGGGGAGCAGGTGAAAGCTTGCCGGCAATAAGTATTTTTAATAGTAATAATGCTATAATTACAATTGGAAATGAGTAGGGAGGTGACGGTTCTTGCTGCAAAAAATTGATCATATAGGAATAGCGGTAAGAGATCTGGAACAGGCGCTCCCGGTGTTTGCCGACAAATTGGGGATCGAGATAGAAGGAGTAGAAGAGGTGGCCGAACAGAAAGTCAAGGTGGCTTTTTTGCCTTTGGGGGAAAGTAAAATTGAATTTCTCCAGCCTACCGATCCCCTGGGGGCGGTAGCCCGGTTTATTGACAGCCGGGGAGAAGGTATTCATCATATCGCGTTCCGGGTAAAAAACCTGGAGGATATCCTGGCCCGGCTTAAATCCAGCGGGGTGCGTTTAATTGATGAGAAACCCCGCCTGGGGGCAGGTGGAGCCAAGATTGCCTTTCTTCACCCTAAAAGTACCTGCGGAGTACTAGTAGAACTCTGTGAGGGTTAGTATTTGTCCTATCTATTATTATATGAAAGCGGTGAGAGTAAGTGGAGAAAAAATTGCAGCATTTACAACAGAGGCGCCAGAAAACCCTGGACGGAGGCGGCGAAAATCGTATTCAGACGCAGCATGAGAAAGGGAAGGGTACTGCCAGGGAAAGACTGGCCATGTTCTTGGACGAAGGTAGCTTTGTGGAATTGGGAACGTTTGTCCAGACCGGCCTGGGTGATGCCAGTTCACTGGAAATTAAAAACCCCGGGGAAGGTGTGGTTACCGGTTACGGGACTATAAACGGTCGTAAGGTATTTGTGTTTGCCCAGGATTTTACGGTTTCCGGTGGCTCTTTGGGTGAAGCCCATGCAGCCAAAATTTGCCACGTTTTGGATCTGGCTTCTAAGAACGGTGCTCCGGTAGTAGGGATAAACGATTCCGGGGGAGCGCGCATTCAGGAAGGGGTTTACGCTTTAAACGGCTATGGATCCATCTTTTCACGCAACACCATTTATTCGGGAGTGATCCCCCAAATTTCGGTTATTATGGGCCCCAGTGCGGGGGGAGCGGTTTATTCTCCTGCGATACAGGATTTTGTATTCATGGTTTCCGGCACCGGGTATATGTTCATTACCGGGCCCCAGGTCATAAAGGCGGTAACCGGTGAAACGGTAAGCACCGAGGAGTTGGGGGGCGCTCTCACCCATAACCAGACCAGTGGAGTAGCGCATTTTATAGCCGAGAGCGAATCAGAGTGTCTGCAACAGGTGAGGACCTTGCTCAGCTATCTTCCTTCAAACAATATGGAAGATTCCCCTCTGGCGGGGCCTGCAGAACCGGAATTTGACCCGGAAGAGCTGGTTAAAATTATCCCTGATAACCCTAACCGATCTTATAATGTAAAAGATGTAATTTTACGGGTGGTAGATGGGGGATCTTTTTTGGAGGTTCACCAGCATTTTGCTCAAAACGCGGTAGTAGGTTTTGCCCGGCTGGAAGGGGCGGCGGTAGGGGTAATTGCCAACCAGCCTCATGTTAAAGCCGGCTGCCTGGATATCGATTGCTCGGATAAAATATCCCGATTTGTGAGGTTTTGCGACTGTTTCAACCTGCCGTTGGTTACCTTTGTAGATGTTCCCGGGTATCTGCCCGGTGTGGAGCAGGAATGGGGAGGAATTATCCGCCACGGGGCAAAAGTGCTTTACGCTTATTCTGAAGCCACAGTTCCCCAAATGTCGGTTATTTTACGCAAAGCCTACGGGGGAGCCTACATTGCCATGAGTTCCCGTTCCCTGGGTGCGGATTATTGCCTGGCCTGGCCTACCGCGGAGATAGCGGTAATGGGTCCGGAGGGAGCGGTAAACATTGTTCATCGCCGGGATATCGAAGCTGCCGAGGATAAACAGCAATGCCGCCTTGATCTGGTAGAGCAGTATCGCCAGAAATTCGCCAACCCCTACATTGCGGCGGCCCGGGGCTGGATTGACGAGGTGATCGATCCCCGGCATACCCGGGTTTACCTGTTAAAAGGCCTGGAAATGCTACGGACCAAGCGGGATCAGCGGCCTATGAGAAAACATGGAAATGTGCCTTTATAAAGCAGCGGTCAAAACCCTTGCCTGCTGAAATATGCGCTTAACAAACAACCCAATCGTTGACATTTTTGTTAGTCAAAAGTAAAATTAGGCATGATAAAAAGTATACAATCAGTGCATAATTGGGGGGCCTTGGAATATGCCGGACTCCGATCATAATGGACCGGGCGAAACAAAGGAACAGCTGAGCTATGTTGGCCGCCGGCAAGCCTTCGGGGGGGGCGATCTCGCAGCGCCTTTAAAGGAAGAGAAACTGGCTGCTTTAATGTCTTACCTGCTGGGCTGGATAACCGGGCTAATATTTTATTTTGCCGGGAAAAGCAAATACGTAAAATTTCATGCTCTGCAATCAATAATTACTTTCGGAGCGATTACGGTTTTCCAGCTGGTGATCTGGCTGATCCGGGAAGTGCTGGCGATGTTTTTAAGGTCTCCGGGATCGATATACCCGGTGTTGAATATGCATGGCATGATCAGCGCTGTTGTCTGGGTAGGTTCCCTAATTATATGGGCTTTTTTGATGTCTAAAGCTTACCAGGGAGAAAGCTACTATCTCCCGGTTGTAGGAGAGGTAGCCGACAAAGGGGCGGGTTGATAGGTAACGTTCTAACGAATAGTGATCAATCCGGATTTTAGAATGCTTTTTCCGTGTTTGCCCGGTGGAACCATAGTGATTTTCATACCGGCCTGGTTTTTTGGAAGGCAAAATGCAAGAAAATTACTCCACCTCTCTTGACATCTGGCCGAGGTATGGTAGCATTTATAGCATGTTGTAAATAATGAACTGCCGGTGATGGGGACAGTAGCGACGGTGGAGATCTAGCGAGCCGGGGACGGTGGAAGCCCGGTTTGTAAGCCGGCCGTGAAACGCACTCCGGAGGCGAAAGTTGAAGCTGCTTTAAAGCAGTGAGTAGGCTGTTCCGGGACCTGCCGTTATCCAGGGTAGCCTTTTTGTTGATAGCTGCAGGAGAGGGCTGCTTAAAGCAGCCAATAAAGGTGGTACCGCGAGAAACCTCTCGTCCTTAGACTTTTGGACGGGAGGTTTTAGCATAAAGGAGGAATAAAATTGGTCAAAGTAGCCGTACTTGGGGCAACCGGTTATGCGGGAGCGGACCTGGTGCGCCTGTTATGTTATCATCCCGGAGTAGAAGTGGTGTTTTTAAGTTCCGAAAGCTATGCCGGGGCCAAGTTCAGTCAAGTTCACCCTCAATTCAAGGAACTAATGGATCAACGATTACAATCCTTAAAAGTAGAGGCCATACCGGAAGGGGTAAGCATGGTATTTTGCGCCTTGCCCCATGGCAAATCAGCCCCGGTGATCCCGGAATTGTTACAGCGTAATTTGAAGATAGTGGATCTGAGCGCCGATTTCCGGTTGCACGATTCCTCGCTATATCCGGAGTGGTACGGGTGGGCCCATCCCGCCCCCGATCTGTTAGCATCCGCGGTGTACGGTCTGCCCGAAATATATGCCTTGGAAATTAGCCGGGCTCGGCTGGTGGCCAATCCCGGCTGTTTTCCTACCGGGGCTATTTTGGCCTTGGCACCCCTGGCCTCGAAAAGACTGGTAGAATGGGAAAGCGTTATTATTGACGCCAAGACGGGAGTATCCGGGGCCGGCCGGACTCCCGGGCCGGGATTTCATTTTCCGGACTGTACCGACAATTTTAAAGCCTACCGGGTAGGAAATCATCAGCATACTCCGGAGATCGAACAGGAACTTGCCGGACTTTCCGGAAAGGAAGTGGTGAGGGTAACCTTTATTCCTCATCTGGTACCGATGATCCGGGGAATTTTAAGCACGGTCTATGTAAATTTGCCGGATTGCAGCCTGGAGGAACTGTATGATCTATATGAGGACTTTTACCGGGATAGTATGTTCGTTCGGGTGCAACAGGAGATATTGCCGGAAACCCGGTTGGTTAGGGGGAGCAACTATTGTGATCTGGCTTTGAGGATAGATCAGCGGGCAGGCCGGTTAATAATTATTTCCTGCATTGACAACCTGGTGAAAGGTGCTTCCGGACAGGCGGTGCAGAACATGAACCTGATGCTCGGTTATCCCCAGGAGGAAGGTTTAACTCAGGTTCCCTTGTAGCGATCTCATGGTTAAAATTTAAACCCCGGCTTAAGGGAAAGGAAAATTAAGCAAAGCAATGTGAAGAAAGGTGGGGTTGGTATGGGAACAATGCCTGAAATCCTGCAGGTTGATGGTGGGCTGGACATTGTTCAGGGCATCAAAACTTCCGGAATATCCTGTGGGCTAAAAAACGGCAAAAAAGATCTGGCCATAATTTATACTGAGCTTCCGGCGGCGGCGGCCGGGGTTTTCACCCGTAACCTGGTTCAGGCCGCTCCGGTAAGGCTGTGCCGGGAGAGAATCGGAAATTTGGTCCGGGCCATAGTGGTAAACAGTGGAAATGCCAATGCCTGTACTGGGGAGGTCGGGCTTAGGAATGCTTACGAAATGACGCAACTGGTCGGGCGAAATCTAAAGATCAACCCGGAACAGGTCCTGGTATGCTCTACCGGAGTGATCGGCCAACAGCTGGACATGGAAAAAATAAGAACCGGGATCAGCCGGGCGGCAGATGCCCTCACTGTAGAATCTTCAGGGGCCGGGGGAGCAGCGGAGGCAATTTTGACTACCGATACTGTAATAAAACAGGTTGCTTATCAAGCCCGTCTTTCCCGGGGAACAGTTAACCTGGCGGGTATCGCTAAAGGATCCGGCATGATCGCCCCCAATATGGCTACCATGCTGGCTTTCCTGGTTACCGATGCCCGAATTTCGAAAGAACTACTGCAGAAATTTTTTATCCGGGCGGTTAACTCTACATTTAACTTGATTACCGTGGATGGAGACACCTCTACAAATGATACGGCGCTGTTGCTGGCAAACAGTGCTTCCGGGGTGGAGATCAAAAGGGAAGAAGAGGCCTCTTGTGATCTGTTCTATCAGATGCTGGAGCAGGCCTGCTACCAACTGGCCTATAAGATCGTGGCCGACGGGGAAGGGTCCACCCGGGTCATTGCTCTGACCGTTTCCGGAGCGCCGGATGTACCTTCTGCTCGGCTTCTGGCCAAGGCGGTGCTAAATTCTTCCCTGGTAAAGACTGCTTTTTATGGCGAAGATGCCAACTGGGGCCGGATCATGTCTGCTTTGGGGAACGCCGGAGTTGATTTTAATCCGGAAAAAATAGATATTTATCTGGGGCCGGTCCAGGTAGCCGCCAACGGGGAGACGTTTATATTTGATGAACAGGCTGCTTTGAAGGTACTTCAGCAATCTAAAATTTCGGTGCGGGTAGATCTTCACGCCGGCCAGGCCGAGGCAACCGCCTGGGGGACTGATTTAAGCCCGGAATATATAAAAATCAACAGCAGCTATCGCAGTTAAACTTGAGAGGATGAAAAATGCATGAAAATTGATATCCCGGAGTTAATATCAAAGGCCGAGGTACTGGTGGAGGCATTGCCTTATATTCGGGCATTTTCTGGTAAGATTTTTGTAATCAAGTACGGCGGGCAAGCCATGGTCAGTGATGAACTTAAGGCCTCCGTGATTATTGATCTGGTGCTTCTTAAATATATCGGCGCCCATCCGGTGCTGGTGCACGGCGGAGGGAAGGAAGTAAACGAGGTAATGGAGAAACTGGGCAAAAAACCGACATTTGTAAATGGTTTACGGGTTACCGATGACGAAACCATGGAGATAGTAGAGATGGTTTTGCAGGGCAAAATCAATCGTCAGATTGTCAGCCTGGTTAATGAAAAAGGCGGGCAGGGGATTGGTTTGAGCGGCAAAGATGCCAATATGCTCCAGGCCCGGCGTATATCTCCCCAGCCCCCGGCCGACAATCCCTCCGGAGAGCCGATAGATCTGGGCAGGGTGGGAGAGATCACTGCGGTGAATCCGGAGCCTCTGCAAATCATGGTGGATCATGGTTATATTCCGGTGGTCTCCCCCATCGGTGCCGGCCCTTTCGGGGAAAGTCTTAATATAAATGCAGACCATGTGGCCGGAGAGTTGGCGATAGCGCTTAAGGCGGAAAAATATATTTTACTGACAGATGTGGAGGGTATTTATCTCCTGGAAAACAGCCGAAAACCGACATTTTTATCCTCCATCCAGGGATCGGAGGCCCGGAAGATGATTCGGAAGGGTCAGATTAACGGAGGAATGATCCCCAAAGTAGAGTCATGTCTACAGGTAGTAGAACATGGTGCATCTAGAGCCCACATCATTGATGGGCGTATACCTCATTCCATACTTTTAGAGGTGTTTACCGATCGGGGAATCGGTACCATGGTTACCGGGTAGCCTGTGGCGACAGGCGGCAAATAATTTAACAGGGGGCATCTGGGATGAGCTTTATTCAGGAACAGGAAGGTCATTATATCATTAATACTTATAATCGCCGGCCAGGGATAAATCTATTGCTGGTGAAAGGGGAGGGAGCCCTGGTTTGGGATGAACGGGACCGCTGTTATCTTGATTTGTTAGGCGGATTGGCAGTAAATGCGGTGGGTCACTGCCACCCGCAGGTGGTAGAAGCGATACAAAAGCAGGCAGCAAAGCTGATTCACACCTCCAACCTATATTATACCGCTCCCCAGGTGAAGCTGGCCCGGATGCTGGTGGAACACTCTTTTGCCGGGCGGGTATTCTTTGCCAACAGTGGTGCGGAGGCCAATGAAGCAGCTATAAAATTAACCCGCAAGTATGCGGGTTTGCACTACGGGCCTGAGTGTTCTTACATTATTACTGCGGAGCGCTCTTTTCACGGGCGAACCCTGGCCACGGTTACCGCTACCGGGCAGCAAAAATATCGCCGGGGATTTGGGCCGCTGGTGGAGGGGTTTTGCTACGCTAATTTCAATGATCTTGATTCTTTTGCCCGGCTGGTGGATAAACGGACTGCCGGAATCATAATAGAACCGGTTCAGGGAGAAGGAGGAGTTTATCCTGCAGAGGTAAAATTTATTCAAGGCTTACGGGAACTCTGTGACCGGGAAAACCTACTGCTTATTTTTGATGAGGTGCAGTGCGGCATGGGCCGCACCGGCCGGTTGTGGGCGTATGAAAACTATGGTGTAAAACCGGATATTATTACGGCGGCCAAAGGGCTGGGAGGAGGCCTGCCGATAGGAGTTATGCTGGCCGGGGAGGAAGTGCAATCCGCTTTTAAGCCGGGAGATCATGCTTCCACTTTTGGAGGCAATCCGGTGGTTTGTCAGGCGGCCATCCAGGTGCTAAACATCCTGTTGGAAGAACCTTTTTTAAAACAGGTCCGGGAAAAAGGCGAGTTGTTTAAAGAAGGATTATTAAAGCTGGCTAAAAAACATATCGGGCTGATCCGGGAGGTGCGAGGCCTGGGGCTAATGCTGGCTCTGGAGCTTTCTGTCCCGCTGGCTTTTCCTATTCAGCGCTGCTGCCAGGAGCGGGGGATGTTAATTAATGCCATTGGTGACAACACAATCCGCTTTTTACCTCCGCTGGTTATCACAAAAGAGCAATTGAAACAGGCTTTAAGTAAGCTTGAACAGGTCCTTGATGAGGCGGAAGCCGGCAACCTTTCCTAAAGCCCGCCCCGAATATCTTTTGGGGGTTTGAATTTTAAATGATCGATCCCTGGTTGATTGGGTTGGCTTATATTTTAGGGTCGATTCCCTTTGCTTATATCTTTAGCAGGTTATTTCGTGACCAGGATATTCGCGCTACCGGCAGCGGCAATGTGGGGGGGATGAATGTTTTAAGGTACGTGGGGTTCCTTCCCGGAATAACCACCATCGCTGCCGATGCCGGCAAGGGAGCCCTGGCCGTGTTCATGGCGGGACGATATGGTGGCAGTTCCTGGTGTCCCTGGGCAGCCGCACTGGCCTGTATACTGGGCCATAACTTTACCCCATTTTTAAGATTCAAAGGCGGTAAGGGGTTGGCCGCCGCCCTGGGAGTTATGCTGGTACTCTCTCCACAGGTATGCATGTACGTATTACCGGCGATGGCTGTTGCCGCTCTGCTGTTAAAAGACGCCAATACAGGTGCCGGAGTAGGGGTGCTCCTCCTCCCGGTTGTAATATGGGAGCTGACCGGGGAGCCGGGCTGGGCAATTTTAGGTGGGGGGATCTCGGCAGCGATTGCAGTTAAACATGTTGATGATTTTAAAACCTACCTTGCCGGGAGACGCAAGCGATGAACCCCAGGAGGGTTTGAGAGCCCTGCCTTTGACCCGGTCATGGTATAATGAGGAAAATATTTTTAGAATATGGGGGAGGTTGAACCGTGAAAGCAATGGTCCTGGCAGCGGGGTTGGGAACCCGGCTGCGCCCTTTGACCAATTATGTCTCCAAACCGATGGTTTGTCTTGCGGGGCGGCCCTGCCTGGAGCATACTGTTCGCCTGCTGCGAAAATATGGCTTTAATGATCTGATTATCAACCTTCATTATAAGCCGGAGCTGATCCGGAACTATTTTGGTTATGGAGCGAGGTTAGGGTTAACTATAAGCTATTCATTTGAAAAGGAGCTGATGGGTACTGCCGGCGGGGTCAAAAAAGCGGAGCGTTATTTTAATAACAGACCGGTGTTAATCATCAGCGGAGACGCATTGACCGATATTAATTTACACCGGTTCTACCGCTATCATCAGGACAAGGGAGCCATGGCCACGCTGGCTTTAAAACGAGTTGCCGACCCCACCCGGTATGGAGTGGTGATCACCGATTCAAATGGATTGATTTCCGCTTTCCAAGAAAAACCTTTGCCGGGTCAGGAAATCAGCAACCTGGCCAATACCGGCATTTACCTGTTGGAACCTTCTGTTTTCGATCTTATACCGGAAAACAAATTCTTTGACTTCGGACAAGATCTGTTTCCCTTACTGCTAAAACAAGGGAAAAAAATGTTGGGCTATAATATGCGGGAGTACTGGTGTGATATTGGTGATCTGGATGTGTACAGGGAGGCTCATTACGACATGCTAGCCGGCCTGGTGGATGTGGAAATCCCCGGAAAACGGTTTGAATCAAATATTTGGCTGGGCAGGCAGCCGGACATTGATCCTCAAACTACAATAGTTGGGCCGGCAGTAATTGGGGACAGGTGTATCATTGAAAAAAATGCCCAGATTTATGGGCCGGTAGTGCTGGGGCAGGAAACGGTAATCGGCGCGGGGGCTGTGCTAAAAAGAGGCATCTTATGGGGAGATGTCCGGATCGGGAAAGGAAGCCACCTGGTGGACTGTATTGTGGGAGAACATTGCAGGGTGGCTCCGGGGTTATTTTTAGAAAATAAAGTGCTGGACGATCAGATCCTGGAGGGCGTCACAAGCCTGAACCGCAGGGGGTAAAAATTGAAATAATCTGGCTGCCCGGGGCATACATATTAACTTAGAAGTGTTTGGGGAGGGGGGAAATTGAGAAGAACCCTGGCCGCAATGTTGGTATTGGGCTTGCTGATCCTAGGCGTATCGGGCGCCGGCTGTGGCCGCAAGGAAGACGATGGACAGTCTACTCCCCAGAAGGCGGTAGAGGCGTTTATAACCGCGTTTCAGCAAAAGAATTTGGAGGCAATTGACGGGCTATATAGGGGACTAAACTCCGAGGAAAAGGAATTTGTCTCAAAGCTATTTGCGGTAATCGAGATAAAAAGCTTCCAGGTGGATGAGGTTACCTGGCTTTCCGAAAAGGAGGCGGAGGTTAAAGTCTCCATTGTCATGGTTATTTATAACCGGGAAAAAACCGTACAGAGCAACTTTAGGCTAATTAAAATAGATCGGCGCTGGTGCCTGTCCGGACAGTTACCATAATATTTTCAAGTTTCCCGGTCCGCCTGCAGGCGGATTTTTAATTTTTGATCGTTTTTCTTCTCTGTTGCTTTTACCGAGATGCCGGGAGGTAATTTCTTTTAAACCTGGCAGTAAGATGTTATAATGTAAACATTACAGGGATTTCAAACGTTGCACAAATGTAATTCCGGCGCAGGGAGGCGAAACAGTTGAATGCGCTTTCGGAAGAGGCTACAGCGATTCTAGACTTCCTACCGGACCCGTTATTTATAATTGATCAGGATCAAAAAGTACTCCTGTGTAACCGGCAGGCCAGGGACATATTTGGGTTTACAGCCGATTCCTACCTGCCCTTGGTTGAAGTTACCGGAATCAGGAATATTGGACAGTTAGCCGGCAAGGTGTTGGAAAGCAGATTGCCTTTAAGGTTTTCTTATGAAGACACTACGGTTAAAATAAAGCGGAATGAACAACGCTATTTTTTTAGGATTGCTATCACTCCGATTGACTATGAACATCTGCAGGGTGCGCTGGTGGTGCTTACAGATGTTAGCCGCTTTCAGGAAATGGAAAAAATTAAAAGTGATTTTGTATCCATAGTCTCTCATGAGTTTCGTACTCCCCTGACCACAATTATCGTGGGGGTAGAGATGTTACTGGAAGGAATGCTGGGGAACTTGACCCCCCGTGGAAAGGAGATCCTGGAGGCTATTCAAGGTGATTGCCGGCGCCTAACCAGGCTGGTAGATAATTTAATGCAACTTTCCCGGGTAGAGTCGGGAATGATTTTAATTGAGGCCGAACCTGTAGAGGTAGCCAATCTAGTACAAGAAGCTGTACGCCCCTTGAAAATCCAGGCCAGAGACAAAGAGGTAGAGCTGATTGTAGATCTACCGCTTGATCCTCCCCTTATGGAAGCAGATTTTAATAAATCAGTATGGGTGCTTACCAACCTTATCGGCAATGCCTTACGCTACACCGATGCGGGAGGCAGTATTGCCATAAAGGTACGGGAGTATGGCAACCGCCTTTTCATCTCGGTCAGTGATACCGGCTGCGGTATACCGAAATCTTATCAGGATAAAATTTTTAGCAAATACGTACAAGTCCTGGGCCAAAAGGGAGAAAAACGCGGCGGTGTCGGGTTGGGGTTGGCGATCGCCAGGGATATTGTCGCCGCCCTGGGAGGGGAGATATGGGTGGAAAGTGAAGAAGGTAAAGGAAGTACTTTTACTTTTACTTTACCCGTATTGAGGCAGGATGAACCTGAAATTAAAGGAGGGGATTCAGATGGATCCTAAGGTTTTACTGGTGGAGGACGAAAAAAATATTATCCTGGGAGTCAGGACCTGCCTGGACGCAGTAGGATATCAGGTTCATGTGGTAGAAGACGGAGAACAGGCTTTGGAGTATATCAAAACCCGGAGGCCGGACCTGGTGCTGTTGGATCTGATGTTGCCCAAGATAGATGGGTTTGAGGTACTAAAAGCCATAAAACAAAGTAATTCTACCAAGGATATTCCGGTAATTGTACTTACTGCCAAGGTTAGCCATGAAGACCAGAAACGAGCGCAAGATCTGGGTGCCGATTTCTATATGACCAAACCGTTCCGGCCACAAGAACTATGGGATAAAATTAAACATTTTTTACCCGAGGCGGAGCTCTCTTGAACAAATTTCAAACATTGTTTCCGGGGCATGGGAGTAGTTTATCAGTTTAGTATTTTTTAGAGGAAGGTGTTTTGAATTGATACCTGTAAAGGTTAGGGAAGTGGTGCTGGATCAGGTTCAAAACCCTCTGCTGCTGCTGGTAGATATTGAAGAGTCGATGGTGTTGCCGATCGGCATCGGGTTTTGGGAGGCCCAGGCGATTGTGTTAAAACTTCAGGGGCATGTTTCGCCCCGGCCGTTAACCCATGATCTTTTTAAGGCCCTATGCAGCCAGTTGGATGCCCGGGTGGAAAAAGTGATTATTAATGATATCCGAAAAAGCACTTTTTATGCCGAGATCCATCTTGTAGACTCTGCCCGGAAAGAAGTGGTGGTAGATGCCCGCCCCAGTGATGCGGTGGCGCTTGCTTTAACGGTAGGGTGCCCCATATATATTACTAAAAATGTGGCTGCTTATACGGTGTCTATCAAGGATCTTTTGGAAGAGCAAGAGAAAGAAATACCCGGGTTGGGTGATCCCGATGAGGGTGGGCCCCATTTACATTAATAAAGTGAAATACGGTGATCAAACTGCTGGTAGTGGTCTGTACACTGGAGATTCATATCCCCGGTGCCGGCTCTCTAAAAAAAAACGCCGCGTGTTGAAAAGCCTGCTTCAGCGCTTGCAAAACCGGTTCAATATATCCATTGCTGAAACCGGATACCAGGATTACTGGCAGCGCTCACAAATAGGGCTGGCGGCAGTCTGTCATAGTTTTAACGGCACCAGTGAAATCATCCGGCAGATTATAGATTATGTTGAACGAGATGGGCAAATAAATGTAATTAGCTATTCTGTAGAGACCTACTAATTACAGTTTGGTGATGAATAAACCCATGACGAAAGGAAAATGATCAGCGGTTTTTGAGCTGGTTTAAAAGGCAAATTGTTTGATAAAGCGCTTGACCTGGCCCATCACCTGGTATCCTTACAGGTGAGGCCGGGAGATATAGTGACAGATGCCACTGCTGGGAACGGCCACGATACCCTGGCTCTGGCCCGGCAGGTGGGTCCAAAAGGACGGGTCTATGCTTTTGATATTCAGCCGTGGGCTATAACCCGGACCCGGGAACTTGTAAACCGGGAGGGTATGGCTGGAAGGGTGACCTTAATACTGGACGGGCATGAGCATATGACCCGGCATGTTAAAGAGAAGCCGGCAGCGGTAATGTTTAATCTGGGATACCTGCCGGAAGGCAACCGGGAGGTCATCACTACTGCGGATACCACGGTGACCGGAATACAAGAAGCGCTGCACTTGCTCAAGCCCGGGGGGCTGGTGACGATTGTTATCTATACCGGCCATCAGGGATCATTGGAAGAAAAAGAAGCGGTAATTAATTATTGCCGCCACCTGGATCAGCGACAATATACCGTTATGCACGTTAATTTTATTAACCAGGCTCATCATCCCCCGGAACTGCTGGCCATCTGGTCCTGAAGCTGGCCGGGGGTCAAAGCAGGCTTTTTCCGGCATTATTTAGGAGGTTTTATCGTGCCCCGGCGGACAGCAACCCCCAAACAAGTTATCAAAAGATTGCCTGTTTATTTGAGAATATTGGACAACCTGGTGCGATGGGAGGTTAAAGTAATATCCTCCCGGGAATTAAGTTTGGCCTCCGGTTTTACCGCTGAACAGATCCGCAAAGATCTGGCCCATTTTGGAGCATTTGGAACGCGCGGTACCGGTTACAATACGGTTTACTTGCGTGATAAAATAATTAAGATAATTGGCCTTGATCGCTCAATCAATATCGTGGTGATTGGAGCAGGGCATCTGGGCAAAGCACTTACCAGGTATAACGCTATCAAAAACCCTTATGTCAATATCGTGGGGGTGTTTGACAATGATCCCCGCACAGTTGGAAGTCGGATCGGCGATCTGGAAATTCTTGACCTGCACAGGCTTCCCCAGGTGATAGAACAGTACCAGGTAAAAGTTGCGATTGTTACTGTCCCTGCAGAAGCCGCCCAGCAGGTGGTTGATCAGCTGGCCGGTTACGGGGTAAGGGCTATATTAAATTTTGCACCGGCCAAGCTGCAGACTCCGGAAAATGTACATATCCATAATGCAGATCTAACTATCGAATTACAAAGTTTGGTTTACTACAGCACCTCGGAGGAAGAAAAAATGGCAAAATTTCAGCAGGGATTTGATGAAGATAAATAATCGAATAAGCCCATCCCCCGGGGTGGCATATACTAGGCCAACCAATCTCCGGCAAGGGCCAAATGAAAATAAATCCCGGTAGCCCACCCTTCAGGGTGGGCATGTACCAATACGGTTTTTTGGAGAATTCACCGGATTCAGATCGTCCTGGAAAAGTTGACTTTTTTTCAGCGGTTGTGTATACTGAATTAACGTGGAGCCGTAGTGTAGCGGTTAACATGCCGGCCTGTCACGCCGGAGATCGCGGGTTCAATTCCC